>CAYZDW010000207.1:0-7522 GCA_964477175.1 uncultured Steroidobacteraceae bacterium
ACGGCGGCCCGGCCCATGGATTTCCTCCGGGCGCTGGATTACGGAACGACCCGATCAATGGTCAGGGTCACGGGACTGGTTGCCGCGAAATCATAACCGACCTCGCCGTACAGGTCGCCGCTCGATGCTTTGGGGTGGCCGGAGCGGGAAATTCTCGCGATCAGACGCAGCGGGCCTCCGTTTGCAAGCGACATGCCTGGCAGCATTGCATCCGCATCGGTCATGGTGATCGCGACAGGCCAGGGGCCCGCCGTACGACGCACGACCGCGAGCGGCGGGCCGGCTTCGCCGCGGCGCGCGATCACGAACAGCGTGGCCTGAGGCGTTACTTGCCCGATGAGTGCCGGCGCCATCTGGATCGAGACACGCACGGAGCCACTCGCGACAGAGGTGGCCGGCGATTTGATGGGAGCCCCGCCCTGCTCCACCTCGATCTCGGACAGTCGCTCGGCGACCAGTTGCCTCAGGTCCGGCGGCAGATCGTGGTTCTGCAACTCGACCCAGCGTTGCTGTGCGAGCGCCAGATCGCCGCGCCGATAGGCGACGATGCCGCCGTACCAGAGCGCACGCGCACTGTCGGGCGCCATCGTGACCGCCTGTTCGAAGAGCTGTGCGGCCTGTCCGTCGATTTCCTGCTCGTCATTGAGCACCAGCGCCTCGGCATAACCGACGACCGCGTCGGCATCCTGGCCCTGGCTGCGCGTGTAAGCCTGAGCGAACGCGTCGCGCGCCACGGCGTAATTGCCGAGCACGGATGCCGACCGGCCCAGCAGCTTCCATCCCTCGACGTCATCCGGTTGCTGCGACAGGCGCTGCTGCAGTTGCGCGACCATGTGCTCGATGTCCGGCGCCGCGGGTTGTTGCATGGCCTGCTGCGCCGGATCCCAGGGCCAGTCGCTGGCCCAGAAATACGCGGCAAAAGCCAGGAGCGGGAGGGTCGCGGCGACGACGGTCGCCGCGATGCCCGCACGCGGCGGCGCCGCGCCATCGCTGGCCGCCGGCTTGAGCAGCGGCAACACGAGAAGGGCGATGGCGACCGCTGTCAGCAGTGCGCAGATCGATATGAACAGGGTCACGGCTGGTCCGGTTCTTCATCGAGCGCCGCCGGATCGGCGCGTGCGGCGCGAGTCCGGCGCAGAATGACGAGCGCCGCGACGGCTGCGCCGCCCAACAAGAGCAGCGCAGGTGCCGCCCACAAGAGCCAGGTGCGCGGGGTGACCGGCGGGCGATACAGCACGAAGTCGCCGTAACGCTCGGTCAGGAACGCACGGATTTCCACATCGCTTTTTCCCGATCGCATCATTTCGCGGACCTCGCGGCGCAAGTCGGCTGCGAGCGTCGCATTCGAATCCGCGAGGGTTTCGTTCTGGCAGACCAGGCAGCGCAGTTCCCGCGTCAGCTGTTCGTAGCGCTGTTGCAGGGCCGGGTCATCGAAGCGCTCAACGTCGATCGCAAGGGCACTGCCCATGAGCAGGAATGCCACCAGCAGCCAGGTGGCACGCATCAGGATTCCCCGGCGGCCGCTGAAAGCAAGGGCAGGAAGTCCCGACGCCAGATCTCCGGCGTCATCGGGCCGATGCGCTTGCGCAGGACATTGCCGTTGGCGCCGATCAGGAAGGTCTCCGGTGCGCCGTAGACACCCCAGTCGATGGCGGTTCGGCCCTCCGGATCGAAGGCGACGGAAGCGTAGGGATTGCCTAGTTGCACGAGCCATTGCAGCGCGAGCGCACGGTCGTCGCGCCAGTTCAAGCCCATCATCGGCACCCGGCCCTCGCGCGCGATCGCCATGAGCGTCTCGTGTTCCTCGCGGCAGCCACCGCACCAGGTCGCCCAGACATTCAAAAGCCAGGGCCGGCCCGCGAAATCGGCCGTACCGACACTCCAGGCAGGATCACCCAGCGATTCCAGCGCAAATGCCGGCGCCGGTTTGCCGATCAGCGGCGAGTCGATCTTGCTGGGGTCCTTCTGCAGGCCGACGATGAAGAAGCCGACCAGCGTGGCGAACAGGGCGGCCGGCACGAGGAATCGCAGCGACTGCTTCATCGCGAGGCTTCCGCCGCGGCAGCATCCGTCGCGGTCTCGGCCGCTGCAACGCGCCGGTAGCGCCGGTCGAGGGCGGCGATGCCGCCGCCGAGCGCAATCAAGAGTGCGCCGAGCCAGATATAGCGGATCAGCGGCTTGTATTGGATGCGCAGGCTCCAGCGGCCCTGGCCGAGGTCTTCGCCTAGCGCCGCGAACAGGTCGCGGGCTGCGCCGACCTCGATGCCCGCCTCGGTCAGCGGGTTGCCACCGGAGTTGTACAGGCGCTTCTGCGGATGCAGCATCGTAACGACATCACCATCGCGCGACACGAGGACATCAGCCTCGACGCCGACGTAATTCGGTCCCCGCATGTCGCGCAGCGCCGTCAACCGGAAGTCGTAGCCGGCGATCGTCGTGGCCTCGCCCACGGCAAGAGCGACATCCTTCTCGACCTTGAATGACTCGACACCCGTGATGCCGAGCGTCGCAAGGCCGACCCCGAAATGCGCCACGACCATGCCGAGCATCGCGCCGGGGATCGCTTGCCGCGCGCGCAGCCGGGCGAAGGGAATCATCAGGGACGAGCCCATGACCCACAGCGCGAGCGCAAACCCGACCGTGGCCATGGGACGAATCTCGCCATAGACCGCCGCGCCGACGATGAGCGCAATAGCCAGCGCCGCGGCCGCGAGCCCCAGCAGGCGATTACGCAGCGGCGCCAGGCGGCTGCGCTTCCAGGTCGCGTGCATGCCGATGCCGAGCAGCACGAGCAGCGGCAGCATCGGCACCAGGAACACCAGCTCGAAATACGGCGGGCCCACCGAGATCTTGCCGAGCTCGAGCGCGTCCATGAACAGCGGATACAGCGTGCCCAGCAGGATCAGCCCGAGCGCCGCGACCAGGAAAGCATTGTTGAACAGCAGGAAGCTCTCGCGCGCGGCCAGCTCGAAGCCCGCGGCGGATTTCATGCGCGGAGCGCGCCAGGCATACAAGATGAGCGCGCCGCCGATGACGATCGTCAGGAATCCCAGGATGAACAGGCCGCGCGCCGGGTCGGTCGCGAAAGCATGCACCGAGACCAGCACGCCGGAGCGGACCAGGAAGGTGCCGAGCAGCGACAGCGAAAACGCGGTGACCGCGAGCAGCAGCGTCCAGCTCTTGAAGAGGCCGCGTTTTTCGGTAACCGCCAGCGAATGGATCAGCGCGGTGCCCGCGAGCCAGGGCATGAACGAGGCGTTCTCGACCGGATCCCAGAACCACCAGCCGCCCCAGCCCAGTTCGTAATAGGCCCACCAGCTGCCGAGGGCGATGCCGACCGTCAGGAAGAGCCAGGCGGCGAGCGTCCACGGGCGCGTCCACCGGGCCCAGGTCGCGTCGAGACGGCCCTCGAGCAAAGTCGCGCAGGCGAAGGCGAAGGCAACCGCGAAGCCGACATAGCCGAGGTACAGAATCGGCGGATGGATCGTGAGCGCAAAGTCCTGCAGCAGCGGGTTCAGATCACGGCCCTCGGCGGCGGCCGGCACCAGCCGCTCGAAGGGGTTCGAGGTGGTCAGCATGAACAGCAGGAAACCGATGCTGATCAGCCCGAGGATGCCGATCACCCGGCTGCGAAACGGCGCCTGCAGGCTGGTGCTGAGCGCCGCTACCGCCAGCGACCAGGCGGCCAGGCAAAGCGCCCACAGCAGCAGCGAGCCTTCGTGGGCACCCCAGACCGCGGCGATGCGGTAAAAAATCGGCAACTCGGAATTCGAGTTGGTTGCAACGTACAGGACCGAGAAATCGAAGTCGATGAAGGCGAAGGCCAGCGCGCCGAAGGCGATCACGACGAACACGAACTGACCGGCGAGCGCCGAGCGGCCCGCCTGCATCCATGCCTCGTGGCGGCGCGCGGCGCCGACCAGGCCGAAGACGGCCTGCGCGATCGCAAGCAGGAGCGCGAGGATCAGCGCGAAATGGCCGATTTCGGGAATCATTCCGCCGTTCTCGCAGGCGTGGGCATGTGCAGCGACTCGGCAACCTCGGGCGGCATGTAGTTCTCGTCGTGCTTGGCGAGCACTTCATCGGCCACGAATTCGCCGGACTCGGTGAGACGGCCATGCGCGATGACCCCCTGCCCTTCGCGGAACAGGTCGGGCAAGAGCCCGGTGTAGCGGACCGGAACGGATTCGCGGTTGTCGGTCACGACGAAGCGAAGCTCGAGCGTGCCGTCGGTGCGCTGGACACTGCCCATCGTGACGAGGCCGCCGATCCGGAACGTCCTGCCGCGAGGCGCCTCGCCGGCCAGGATCTGCGACGGACTGTAGAAGTACAGCAGGTTCTCCTCGAAGGCGAGGGTCGCGAGCGTTGCCGCGGCCGCGACGCCGGCGAGGATCGCGACAACGGCGAGCAGGCGTTTTCGGCGTGGGGTCACGGACGCGTCCTCCCGGCGTCGATCCGGCGCAGAGCCTCTTAGCGCGCGCGCGCGTGAAGGCGGCGTGCCGCGCGGATGTTATGGATCAGCACGATCAGTGTAAGGCCGAAGGACGGCCACACATAGGCGGCGTAACCGCCCATCGCGAGGAACTCCGACCAGTTCATCGGGTAAACTCCTCGCGCAACCACGACGCATCGCGCTCGCGCCGAACGACTTCCCCGCGCAGCCGCGTCGTCAGGATGGCCCCAAAGTACAGCGTGAATCCCAGGAACATCGCTAGCAGCGGCCACAACATGTCGAAGGTGATCGATGGTTTGCCGAACTTGGTGATGGTCGCACCCTGGTGCAGCGTGTTCCACCAGTAGACGGAATAGTGAATGATCGGCAGGTTGACGATGCCGACGATCGCGAGCACCGCACCCGCGCGGTCGGCACGTTCCCGATCATCGATGGACGCGCGCAAGGCGATGAAACCCAGGTACAGGAACAACAGGATCAGCTCCGAGGTCAGGCGCGCGTCCCATTGCCACCAAGTGCCCCACATCGGCTTGCCCCACAGCGAGCCGGTCGCGAGCGCAAGAAACGTGAACCAGGCGCCGACCGGGGCCGCGGCCGATGCGACGGCATGCGCGAGCTTGATGCGCCAGACGAGGCCGATGGCGGCGGCAATCGCCATCGTCGCGTAGATGAACATGGACATCCACGCGGAAGGCGCGTGCACGTACAGGATCCGGAAGCCGTCACCCTGCTGGTAATCCGCGGGCGCGAGCACGAGCCCGCCGTAGAGCCCGACGACGATCAGGAGGAAGGCTGGCCAGCCGAACCAGGGCGTCAAGTGGCCCGCCATCCGATAGAAATGCGGCGGCGAGGCCAACTTGTGAAACCAGGTCCAGCTCATGCCATCACTCCTGGCTGATCCGAAGTGCCGCAGCCACGGCCAGCGGCGCGAGCGTCAGGGACAGCACGAACATGGCGCCCAGCAGCAGCAGCGGCCCGCGCGCGACGTCGCCCTGGATCGCCATGTCCACGGCCCGCGCGCCGAAGATCAGCGCCGGCATTGTGAGCGGCAGCACTAATAGCGACAGCAGCACGCTGCCGCGTCGCAGGCCGAGCGTCAGTGCCGCGCCGACCGCGCCCAGCGCGCTCAGTATGCCGGTGCCGAGCGCGAGCGAGATCATCAATGTGCATAGGGCCTCGGTCGGCACGCCGAGGCTCACGGCCAGCAATGGGGACACCAGCACCAGCGGCAGGCCACTGGCGGTCCAGTGCGCGGCCGTTTTCGCGACCGCGAGCAGCGCGAGCGGCTGGCCCGACAGCAGCAGCTGTTCGAGTGTGCCGTCCGCGTGATCCGAACGGTAGAGGTACTCGAGCCCGAGCAGCGCAGCGAGCAAGGCGGCGATCCAGAGCACGCCGCCCGCAACCTGCCGCAATTCGCTGAGTTCCGGACTGAGTGCGAGTGGAACAAGCGTCGTGACCATGGCGAAGAAGACCACCGGTTGCGCGATCTGTTCCCAGCGGCGGAATGCGAGCACGAGGTCGCCCCGGTAAACCAGCGCCATCGCCTGGATGACGGAAGTGTGCATCACGCAAGGTTTACGCAGTTCGCAGAATGGCGCGGAATGGCCGGCGGCTGGTGAGCGGCGATGACCGCAGCGCCGCCGGCATCCAGGTGCTCGGCGATGACGCCAGACAGCAGCAGGACGCCGACATGGTCCAGGTTCGTGAAGGGCTCGTCGAGGATCCATAGCGGCGCCGCAGTCAGCATGACGCGCGCCATGGCGAGGCGCCGGCGCTGGCCGGCCGAGAGCACGCGCGCGGGCAGGTCGCGGCAGCCGGAGAGTCCTGCGCGCGACAGCGCCTCGTCGATTTCGGCGGCGGTCACCGGCCGGCGCAGGCCGACCTCCTGGGCGAGATTCTCGCGGGCCGTGAAATCCGCTTTCAATGCATCGCTGTGGCCGAGATAGCAAAAGGTAGTCGCGTACGCCTCGAGATCCGACGTGATCGGGCGGCCTCGCCAGCTGACGCCGCCCTGCTCCGGTGTCAGCAGTCCAGCGAGGACGCGCAGGAGGGTCGTCTTGCCGGCCCCGTTCGGCCCGGCGACATGCACGACCTGCCCCGCCGCTGCCTCCATGGATACCCCGCGCAGGACATGGCGATCGCCGCGCCAGACATGGATCTCGCGACCGGAAACTCCTGAAAAATTAACTGCTTGCAATCGATATCTTCACTTGCCCGTGAGGTCGCGCGAACTATACCAGACTGGGACAGATTGCCGCGTCGGCGTCATCGTGGGCGCTTGACGACGACCTTCTGGTACAAGCCACCGAATCGCGTCTCCTTGCGCCAGAGGAATTCTTGCGGGCTCGCGGCGAACTCCATGATCGAGCGCGATATCAGGCCCTCGGCATATGGCTCGAGCCAGCGGAATACCGCGGCCATCACCGGCCGCAGCGGATGCCAGCGGACCGGCCGGTGGTAGTCCACGAACACGACCTTGCCACCGGGCCGGACCGCCGCCAGCAGCGCATTGACGATCTGGCGCTTCTGCAGGTCCGGCACCTCGTGCAGCAGAAAAAAGCAGCACGCGCCGTCGTAGCCGCCCTCGCCTGGATTCGCCGCGTCAGCGACGCGCACCCGCACGTTGTCGCGCCCGGCAAGTTTCCGGCGACAGTGCACAACCTGCAACGGCGCAACGTCGATGACGTCGAGGAAGCCCTCGTCGCCGACCCGGGCGGCGAGGCGGCTGGACAAGTTGCCGTAGGCGCTCGCGGCCTGCAGGACGCGGTCGCCCCGCGCGAACTCGCCGCAGGCGGCCCGCACGAGGCCGTGGTAATTGCCCCAAAGGATGCCGTTGACGACCAGGTGCCGATCCAGGAGCCGCAGGCTGCGCGGGCGCAGATAGGCCCAGGAATAGGTATCGACGAGGTAGTTTGGCAGTGTGGTGGCCGCGTCCAATTCGACCGCCCGGGCCTCGGCCCGCACAACTGCCGACGTGATGGACAGGGATCGCTGGTCCACGATACTGCGCGCGCGGTACGCCAGGCGCATCAGCGTACGACCAGCACCGGAATCTTCGCGCGCGCCAGT
>CAYZDW010000208.1:0-5353 GCA_964477175.1 uncultured Steroidobacteraceae bacterium
CGTGAACCATTCGGGCGCCTGCGCGTGGCTCGCATGGGCGACGATGCGCGCAATCGGCTTGAGGCCTGCGCGCGCGGCCGCCTCCGGGCTCGCCAGCAGGAGAGCTGCCGCGCCGTCGGCGATGGACGACGAACTCGCCGCGGTGACCGTGCCGTCTTTCGCGAAGGCGGGCCTGAGATTCGGAATCTTGTCGATCGAGACCGTGAACGGCGTTTCGTCGCGCGCGACGATTCGTTCGCCCTTGCGGTCAGCGATGGTGACCGGCGCGATTTCGGCTTCGAATGCGCCGGATTCGACGGCTGCGAGCGCGCGCCGCACCGATTCCGCGGCGAACGCATCCTGGTCGCCACGCGTGAAGCCATACTTCGCGGCCGTCGCATCGGCGAAGCAGCCCATGAGCTTGCCGTCCCAGGGGCTCTGCAGGCCGTCATAGAACATGTGGTCGATGATTTCGCCGTGACCCATGCGATAGCCGCCGCGGGCTTTCGGCAGCAGGTAGGGCGCGTTGGTCATGGACTCCATGCCGCCGGCCAGCACGAGCGACGCACCGCCCGCGGCGATCTGGTCCGCCGCGAGCATCACGGCCTTCATGCCGGATCCGCACATCTTGTTGACGGTGGTGGCGGGGACCGAGTTCGGGATCCCGGCGGCCAGCGCCGCCTGACGTGCCGGAGCCTGGCCCTGGCCTGCCGGCAGCACGCAGCCCATCACGACTTCGTCGATCGCGGCGGGGTCCGCACCGGTGCTGGTGAGCGCCGCCCGCAAGGCGACCGATCCGAGGATCGGGGCCGTGACCGTCAGAAATGTCCCCTGCATGGCGCCGATCGGGGTACGCCGAGCGGCCAGGATGACGACGGAATCATTAGCCATTCTATTGATCCTGCACGAGTTTATGTAACCGGGTGCGGTGCCTTGCTGCGACCCGATGCCGCTGATCCGGCACCGGATCCGCTGATTTTGCCCTGCAAAAAGAAAAATGTCTCGTGGAGTTCGGGATCAGCCGGTGGCCGCCGCGCGCTGTCGATGCTCAATCAATTGCAGCAGCCGATGGCGCAGTTCTTCAAAGCGCAGGGGCTTGTGCAAAACGGTGATCCGCTCAGGCAGGCCGCCGCGCTCTGCGATCGTATGCTGGGTCAACGCGGTGACGACGATGACCTCGAGGTCGCTGATCGCCTCGGAGGCCTGCAGCGCGCGGATCATTTCGAAGCCGTCGATGCCCGGCATGCGCAGGTCCGTGATCAGCAGGTCAGGTTGCGAGGCGCCGATGCGCACCAGCGCATCGAAACCGCTGGGCACGCTTTGCAGGTCGATTGGTAAATCCCAGGATTCCAGATGCAACTCGAACAATCGGCGAAAATCCGGCTCATCCTCGACGATCAGGACCTGGTAGCGACCGCTGTTCGCGCGTCGCGCGAGCTCACCGCCGCGCTTGCGCAGCAATTCCTCGACCGACGACAACAGGATCCGCCGGTGGCCACCGGGAGTTTTCCACGCGCGCAGTACGCCGGCCTCGGACCAGAGCTGCACCGTGCGCAAGGACACGTCCAGGCGTTCGGCGGCCTCGCGGGTCGAACAGACTTCCTGTTCGGCTTGCTCCACCCTGCCTCCAGTCCTTGCCCGCGACCTGCGATTGCCCGCGACCTGCTTGTGGCGCGACCCACTCATGACAGCATCAGATGGCCCCTCAATGCAATCGCCAGTGGAGACCTGGCACGATTCGAGCCGACCCCGGCTGCCGTTACACTGTCTGACCGGCCCGCTGGAGGTCCGCGATGAGCAGTCCGGCCGAACGCATCGACAGAGTCGCCGACCCGGCACGCGGGCCATTGCGCTTCGTCAGTGCGGCCTCGCTGTTCGACGGCCATGACGCCGCGATCAACATCATTCGCCGGATCCTGCAGGCCCACGGCGCCGAGGTGATCCACCTGGGCCACAACCGCAGCGTCGCCGACATCGTTCGCGCGGCGATCCACGAGGATGCCGACGGCGTCGCCGTCAGCAGCTACCAGGGCGGCCACAACGAATATTTCCGCTACATGGTGGACATGTTGCGCGAGCGGGGCGCCGGCCACATCAAGGTCGTGGTGGGTGGCGGCGGCACCATCGCGCCGCACGAAGTCGAGGAACTGGAGGCCTACGGCGTCGAGAAGATCTACACGCCCGACGACGGCCTGCGCCTCGGTCTCGACGGGATGATCAATGACGTATTCCGGCGGGTCAGCAACACGCCGCGGCCGGTTTTCGACGGCGGGACGGTTTCGGCGGACGACCCGGTTGGCCTCGCGCGCGCCATTTCGGCGCTGGAGCAGGGCGGCGACGAGACACTGGTCACGAGAATCCGCAGTCTCGCCGCCAAGACGCTGAATCGCCCGCCGGTGCTCGGCATCACGGGGACGGGCGGCGCGGGCAAGTCCTCGCTGACCGATGAGATCCTGAACCGGATCGTGCGCTTCTTCCCGGACCGAAAGGTCGCGGTCGTCGCGATGGACCCGACCCGGCGCCGGTCCGGCGGCGCGCTCCTGGGCGACCGGATCCGCATGAACTCGCTCGCGAACGAGCAGCTCTTCATGCGCTCGCTGGCCACGCGGCGCCAGCACCTGGCCACGAGCGCGGTGCTTGCCGACACCGTGCAACTACTGAAGGCCGCGGGATTCGACCTGATCGTCATCGAGACCGCAGGCATAGGCCAGAGCGACACGGAGATCGTGGATCTCGTGGATCTTTCGATGTACGTGATGACGAGCGACTACGGCGCGGCGAGCCAGCTCGAGAAAATCGACATGCTGGATTTCGCGGACTTCATCGCGCTCAACAAGTTCGAGAAGTGCGGCGCCGAGGACGCGCTACGCGACGTGCGCAAGCAGGTCGCGCGCAATCGCAAGCTGTTCAAAACGCGGCCCGAGCAGTTGCCGGTCTATCCAACCATCGCGAGCCAGTTCAATGACCCGGGTGTCAACACATTGTTCGCGGCGTTGTGCGGGCGGCTCCACGAGCAATGGGGTCGCCTGAGATCCTGGCAGCCCCAGGGACTCGCGCCGATCGGTCCGCCGCGGCGCCAGGCGATCATTCCTGGCGAGCGCGTGCGCTATCTCGCGGAGATCGCCATGGGCGGGCGCGGCGCGCATGAGGCCGCGCTCGCAGCCGCCGAGGCCGCCAGTCGCGCGCATGGCCTGCATCGCGCGCTTGCCGCGGCCGGCGACCCTGCGCTCCCGGGCGCGCTCGACCGCTATCCGGAAGCAGCGCTGCGCGAGGGCGACGCCGTATTCGTGAAACTACGGCTTGAATACAACGCGGCGCTCGACGCCGTCGGGGCGGAGGGTGTCGCGTTGCTGAAAAGCTGGCCGGAGCGCGATGCGGCCGCGACCGCCGACGAGTACGGCTACCGGGTTCGCGACCGCGAGGTCCGCGGCGAGAACTACAGCGAGTCGCTGTCGCACCTGCGGCTGCCGAAGATTGCCACCCCGCGCTACCGCGACTGGGGCGACCTGCTGGCATTCCTCCTGACCGAAAACCTGCCGGGATCCTATCCCTACACCGGCGGCATCTATCCCTACCGCCGCGAGGACGAGGATCCGACCCGGATGTTCGCCGGCGAGGGCATGCCGGAGCGGACCAATCGCCGTTTCCATTACGTCGCCGCTGGGCACAAGAGCGCTCGGCTGTCGACGGCATTCGACTCGACGACGCTGTACGGCGAGGATCCCGACGAACGCCCGGACATCTACGGCCGGATCGGCAACTCGGGCGTCTCGATCGCGACGCTCGACGACATAAAGCGCCTGTACTCGGGCTTCGATCTCTGCGCGCCGTCCACTTCGGTGTCGATGACGATCAACGGGCCGGCGCCGATGATTCTCGCTATGGTCATGAACACGGCCGTGGACCAGCAGGTCGAGCGGCATCTGCGCGAGAGTGGGCGCTGGCCTGAGGCCGAAGCGAAGATTGCGAAAATATTCCAGGGCCGCGAGCGCCCGCGCTACCGCGGGGAACTGCCACCCGGCCACGACGGCAGCGGCCTGGGGCTCTTGGGCGTCAGCGGCGATCAGCTCCTCGACCGCGAGACCTACGCGAAGATCCGCGAGGAGGCGCTCGCGCGTGTGCGCGGCACGGTGCAAGCCGACATCCTCAAGGAGGACCAGGCGCAGAACACCTGCATATTCTCGACCGAGTTTGCGCTCCGGATGATGGGCGACATGCAGCAGTACTTCATCGACAACCGCATGCGGAATTTCTATTCGGTGTCGATCTCCGGCTATCACATTGCGGAAGCCGGCGCGAACCCGGTCTCGCAGCTCGCATTCACACTCGCGAACGGCTTCACGATCGTCGAGTACTACCTGTCACGTGGCATGCGCATCGACGACTTCGCGCCAAATCTGTCGTTTTTCTTCAGCAACGGAATGGACCCGGAGTACGCCGTGATCGGCCGCGTCGCGCGGCGGATCTGGGCGCGCGCGATGCGCGACCGCTACGGCGCGGGACCGCGCAGCCAGATGCTGAAGTACCACGTGCAGACCTCGGGCCGGTCGCTGCATGCGCGCGAGATCCAGTTCAACGACATCCGCACGACGCTGCAGGCGATGTATGCGCTGTTCGACAGCTGCAACAGCCTGCACACTAACGCCTACGATGAGGCCATCACGACGCCGACCGAGGAAAGCGTGCGCCGCGCCGTCGCGATTCAGCTCATCATCGCGCGCGAACTGGGGCTGAACCACAACCAGAATCCCTGGCAGGGCTCGTTCCTGCTCGAGCGCCTGACGGAAATCGTCGAGGAGGCCGTGTACCGGGAATTCGAGAGCATTTCGGAGCGCGGCGGCGTGCTGGGTGCGATGGAGACGATGTACCAGCGCGGCAAGATCCAGGAAGAATCGCTCTACTACGAGCAGAAGAAGCACGACGGCAGCCTGCCGATCATCGGCGTCAACACCTTCCTGCCGGAGCACGCCAATCCCGACGAAAACAGGAATGCCGAGTTGATCCGCTCGACCGAGGAGGAGAAGCAGGCCCAGGTCGTCGCGGTACGCGCGTTCAATGACGTCCATGCGGTGGCGCAGGACGCGGCTCTGCGCAGACTGCAGGAATCTGCCGCCACCGCAGGCAACGTGTTCGGCGAGCTCATGGAGACCGTAAAGTCAGCCTCGCTCGGCCGCATCTCGCGCGCCCTCTATGCCGTCGGGGGCCAGTACCGCCGCAACATGTAAAAGGGTGTAAAAGGGGACGCGCCCCTTTATCGTGGCGGACGCTTCCTCCTTACCATTTTCTCGGCATCCGCGGTCATTTGCGGTGCAAGCTTCGCAGATCTCGGGTGCTATCGTCGATGCATGCCCCGACAAGCGCGTGTGGTCTTCGC
>CAYZDW010000209.1:0-5690 GCA_964477175.1 uncultured Steroidobacteraceae bacterium
TCGTCACGCTTGCTGTGGTACCCGTAGGCACGTGCACGATCGACACCTGCGCGCCGGCAATCGGCTTGCCCTCGTGATCGACGACGAAGCCGGACATCTGCGAGGCGGTTTCCTGCGCGTGCGCATATGGCGCAGCGACCAGTGCGATGGCGAAACCCGCGCCCAGCGCGACGGCGGGTGCGGACAGGATCGACGAGACGGCGGCGGCGAGACGGACCGAGCGGCGGCGATCGGACATTGAGGTGGCTCCCCTGTTATTGCGCCCGTGGCAGCTTAGTGCGGGAATGTTACAACCTGTCGGCCGCAATTTGCGACCGTCAAGTTTGGTTGTTGCGCGTGGTCCACAGCGGGCCGGGCCCCAGGCCGCGCGATTCCAGCAACGACAACGGCTTGGCGCGATTTCCTCAGCGCGGATTCACGACGGGCGCTGCGGGCGACGTCAGGCGGCGAGTCTTTCGACGGCCTTTTCCGCGATCATGATGGTCGGCGCGTTGGTATTTCCGCCCACGAGCGCCGGCATCACCGACGCATCCACGACCGACAGCCCCGCCAGTCCCCGGATGCTGAGCGACGGATCGACAACGGCCATTTCGTCGTAGCCCATCCGGCAGGTCCCGACCGGGTGGTAAATCGTGTCGGCGCGTCGGCGCATGCGATCGATCAGTTCCTGGTCGGAGTTGCCAATGGCGTAGAGCTCGACGCCGCGGTGGCGGTCGAGCGGCGCTCCGCCCATGATTTCGCGGGCGATCTTGACGCCTGCCAGCAGTGTCTCGACATCGGCGTCGGCGGCGAGGAAGTTCGGGTCGATGCGCGGCGGGTCGCGCGGATTGGCGGAGTTGAGCGTGACGCTGCCGCGGCTGACCGGCCGCAGCACTGCGACATGGCAAGTGATGCCGTAGCCGTAATGCAGGCGGCGGGCATGGTCATCGACCAGCCCGTTGACGAAATGGAGCTGCACGTCCGGCCGGTCGAGGTCGGCGCGGGTCTTCAGAAAGGCGCCCGCCTCGGCGAAATTCGTGGTCAGGAGGCCTGTACCCGAGCGCCGCCACTGGAAATAGCCCGGAACGGCCCGCAGCGCGGTGCGGAGCGTAATGCCCATCAGGCTCGGATCCGACGAACGGTAAACGAGCGCGAGATCGATGTGATCGGCCAGATTGGCGCCGACGCCGGGCAGCTCGTGCTGCAGCACGATGCCATGCCGGCCGAGTTCCTCGCGCCCACCGATGCCGGACAACATCAGGAGCTGCGGCGAGCCGAAGACGCCTGCCGACAGCACCACCCTGCGACCGGCATCGATCTGCTCCGGGCCTGTGCGACCCGTGACCAGCACGCCGGTGGCGCGCCGCCCTTCGAGCAGCACGCGCTCGGCGCGGATGCCGGTCAGCACGGTCAGGTTCGGGCGCGAGAGCGCCGGATGCAGAAAGGCGACCGCCGCGCTGCAGCGCCGGCCTCTGCGCTGGGTCACCTGATAGAGGCCGGCGCCTTCCTGGCTCGCGCCGTTGAAATCGCCGTTCGCGGCAAGGCCGTAGCGAAGCGCGGATTCGACAAAGGCCAGCGATGCCTGAACCGGACTGGGCAGGTCCGAAACGGAAAGCTCGCCACCGACGCCGTGATAGTGATCCGCCCCGCGCTGCTGGTCTTCCGAGCGCCGGAAAATCGGCAGCACCTCGTCGTAGGACCAGCCCGGATTGCCGAGCGCGGCCCAGTCGTCATAGTCGCTGCGGTGACCGCGCATGTAGACCATCGCGTTGATCGAACTCGAGCCGCCGAGCGTCCGGCCGCGCGGTTGATAGCCGCGCCGGCCCTGGAGCCCCGGCTGGGGCACGGTCTGATAAGCCCAGTTCATGTGCCGCGTCGGTATCATGCCGAGGACTCCGGCCGGGATGTGAATGAGCGGCGAGCGGTCGGGCGGCCCCGCCTCGATCAGGCAGACGCTGCACGACGGGTCGGCGCTCAGGCGATTGGCCAGCACGCAGCCGGCGGAGCCGGCGCCGACGATCACGTAGTCGAATTTCACACGCGACAGCTTGGCGCGTGCACCGGCGAATGCAACCCTGAGCGAGGAGAATCGTGCGCGCGGGCGGGTTTAGGTTGATCGCCCTAGATTCGGAGCGCCCGGCAGCGCCATCGGTTCGAACACCGCTTCGATCAGGAATGGGCCGCGGCACGCGGTGGCGGACGCGAGTGCGGCATCGAGCGCTTCAGCCGTATCGACGCTTTGCGCCTCGACGCCGAATCCGCGGGCGAGCGCTGCGAAGCCGATCGCCGGACGGTCGAGCGAGAGCACCGGCAGCGCCCGCGGCCCCGGCGGACGGCCTTCGATCTGCAGATGCTCGTAGGCGAGGATCGCGTAGCTGCGATTCGCGCAGATCACGGTCGTGACGTCGAGGTTCTCGCGTGCCTGGGTCCACAGCGCCTGGATCGTGTAGAGCGCGCTGCCATCGCCGGAGACGCAGACGATCCTGCGATCGGGGCTGCCAATTGCCGCCCCGGTCGCGAGCGGCAGCGCCCCGCCGATCGCGCCGCCCATCAGGTCGAGCTCATCGTGCGGGGCGGCGGCTGCGAGCGCCTGCGGCAAGCCGAGGCCCGCCGTGATCGCCTCGTCGCAGAACACGGCGCCCTCCGGCATCTGGCGCGCGAGTGCGGCGGCGAAACTCGCCGCATGGATCGCGCCGCTGGGCCGTTCGGGCAACGACATGGCAGGCAGCGCGACGACCGTGGCCGGCGCAAGCAGCTCGGCCAGCGCCGCAAGCGCGGCACTGCCGTCCTGGCCCGGAGCCGCCAGGATCGAAACGACTGTCTGCGGCGCCAGCGGCTGGCCGCGGCGGCCCGGATAGCCGAAGAAATTGACCGGCTCACGCGACTCGACCAGCAGCAAGGCATCGACGCCAGCGAGAAATGCTTCCGCCGCCTCGCCGAAATACGGGACTCGCGGAACGAACAACCGGCCCGCGCCCCGCGCGGCGCGGGCATTGAATGTCTCGCTCGCGATACGAACGCCAGTCGCGGCCGCCAGACTCGCAGCCGCCGCGACGCCCGCTTCGTCGAGCGCGCCGCCACCCAATAGCAACATTGAGCGCGGCCCATGCCGGCGAATCAACGCCGCAGCCTGGTCGATCAGCGCCGATTCGGGCGTCGCCCGGGCCGGGACCGGTCGCGGCCGCGCAGGACGGGCGCCCTCGCTCCAGGCGACATCGGCCGGGACGATAAGCGTCGCCGGACCGCCCAGGGCGCGCGCCGCGACCAGCGCATCCGCCGTGTCCTGCCCGGCGCGGCCCGGTTCGGCAATTTTGTGGACCCAGATCGAGAACGGTCTGGCGACGGCTTCCACGTCGGTGGTCAACGGCGCATCGAGCGCCAGATGGTTGCGCGCATGCTCGCCGACTACGTTGACGATGGGCGTGCGTGCGCGCCTCGCGTTATGCAGGTTGGCGCAGCCATTGGCGAGGCCCGGGCCAAGGTGCAGAAGCGTCGCAGCGGGCCGGCCTGCCATGCGTGCGTAGCCGTCGGCGGCCCCGGTCACGACCCCTTCGAACAGACCCAGCACCGCGCGCACGCTGCCCGCCTCGTCGAGCGCGCGTACCAGCGCCATTTCGGAGGTTCCGGGATTCGCGAAGATCGCGTCGACGCCGCCCAGGTGCAACGTCTCGAGTATCGCCTGCGCGCCTTTCACCTGATCGCACCTCATAATGCGCAAGCGCATCGGCCATTGAGTGTGCCAGAAAGCCTTGGGTATCAGCGCGAACGCCAACCTGATCCTCCATTCCACGACTACCAGCGATGCGATCCGGCGCATCGGCGTGGTGGCGTCGCGTGTGCGTGATGCGCTCTCGCTCTCATTTCGCATCGAAGGCGAGGTCTCGCGCCTCTCGCTGCCCGGGCCGGGGCTGCCGCAGCGCACGGACGGTCTGTGGCGACACAGCTGCTTCGAAGCTTTCCTGCAGACCGAAGGCAGCGACGCCTACCTCGAGCTCAATTTCTCACCGTCCGGTGCCTGGGCGGCGTATCGTTTCAGCGCTCGGCGCAGGGGCAGGGAGTCGCCCGAGCTGACGGCGCCCCGAACGGAGGTCCGGCGCGGACCGGATTGGCTGGTCATGAACATCCAGCTTTCGCTCGATGGGATTGTGGAATTCGTGCGTGCCGCGTCGATATCGGCCGGGCTCGCGGCTGTCGTCGAGGACGAGCATGGCGGCCTGTCGTACTGGGCGCTCGCCCATGGCGCGGCGCAACCGGATTTCCACGACCCCGCGACATTTACGCTGCGGCTGCCCGCATGATGAAGTTCGGCATCGAGCGGCTGCTCGCGGACCGGGTGCTGCAGAAGCCGCTCGCCGCTCGTCGCGTTGCCTTGCTCGCCCATCCGGCTTCGGTCGCGGCGGACCTGACGCATACACTCGATGCGCTCGCCACGCTGCGCGGCATGCGGCTCGCGGCCGCGTTCGGCCCGCAACATGGGCTGCGCGGCGAAAAGCAGGACAACATGGTCGAATCGGAGGACTACACCGATCCCGTGCACGACATCCCGGTTTTCAGCCTCTATGGAAAGCAGCGCCGACCGACCGCCGCGATGCTGGAGACCTTTGACATCCTGCTCGTGGACCTGCAGGACCTGGGCTGCCGCGTCTATACCTTCGTCACGACGCTCCGTTACCTGCTCGAGGAAGCCGCGCGGTCAGGCAAGGCCGTCCGTGTACTGGATCGCCCGAATCCCATCGGCCGGCCCGTGGAGGGTCTGGCCTTGCGCCCGGATTGGGAGAGCTTCGTCGGCGCGGGCGCGATGCCGATGCGCCATGGCATGACGCTCGGAGAATTGGGCGGCTGGTTCGTCGAGAAACTCCATCTCGGCGTCGATTACGAGATCGTGACGATGGCGGGTTGGCGTCCCGCAGAGGCACCCGGCTTCGGCTGGCCGCTCGGAGAGCGCTGCTGGGTCAATCCCAGCCCCAATGCGGCCGGTCTTTCGATGGCGCGCTGTTACCCGGGCACGGTGATGCTGGAGGGGACGACGCTGTCCGAAGGCCGCGGCACGACGCGGCCGCTGGAACTCTTCGGCGCGCCGGATCTCGATGCCGGCGCGCTGCTCGCGAAGATGCAGGCGCTCGCGCCCGACTGGCTCGCCGGCTGCCGGTTGCGGCCGTGCTGGTTCGAACCGACTTTTCAGAAGCACGCCGGGCAACTCTGTTGCGGCCTGCAGATCCACGTGGACGACGCGGGCTACCAGCACGAGGCCTTCCGGCCCTGGCGGCTCATGGCGCTCGCATTCAAGGCGCTACGCGCGCTCGCGCCCGACTACCCGCTCTGGCGCGACTTTCCCTACGAGTACGAGACCGGGCGACTCGCCATCGACCTGATCAATGGCGGGCCGCAGCTGCGCGAGTGGGTGGACGATCCCGCCGCGACGCCCGGCGATCTCGACGCGCTGGCGCGAAAGGATGAAGCAGCCTGGCGCGAGACGCGGCAGCCCTTCCTGCTTTATCGCTGAAGCCGCGCACAAAGAAAAAGCCCCCGACCTCCGTCGGGGGCTTTGGATTGGATCCTGGCAGTGACCTACTCTCACATGGCCTGCGGCCACACTACCATCGGCGCAGAGCGTCTTCACTTCCGAGTTCGGAATGGGATCGAGCGGTCACCTGCGATCGCTGCGATACAGCCTGACGACCGCCGCGCACCGACTCTCAGCCACCTGCCTT
>CAYZDW010000210.1:0-8097 GCA_964477175.1 uncultured Steroidobacteraceae bacterium
ACGACGACCGTGGTGTAGATGCCACCGCGCACATTGAACTTCGCCGTCAGCCGCAGGAATCGCGGATCGAGCGCCGCCACCAGCCGGTCCACGATCTCATTGGTCACCGCCTCATGGAACGCGCCGCGGTCTCGGAACGACCAGATATAGAGCTTCAGGGACTTGAGCTCGACGCAGAGCGCGTCAGGGACATATTCCAGCTCCAGCGTCGCAAAATCGGGCTGGTCCGTCCGGGGACACAGACAGGTGAACTCCGGAATCTGCATGCGAATCGTGTAGTCGCGGCCGGGACTGGGATTCGGGAAGGTTTCGATGTCTCCAGATGGCGACTTTGGGTTCATGCGGGTCGTGTCCCGGTCGTACTCAATCGCGGGCCGTTAATCTACACTAGCCTGAATGCGCCTCGCCAGGATCAGACTCGCCGGATTCAAGTCCTTCGTCGATCCGACTGTCGTGACATTTCCCCGGAATCTGACCGGGGTCGTCGGGCCGAACGGATGCGGCAAGTCGAACATCATTGACGCGGTCCGCTGGGTCATGGGCGAGATCTCCGCGAAACACCTGCGCGGCGACTCGATGGCCGACGTGATCTTCAACGGGTCCCGCGGTCGCAAGCCGGTGGGCAGTGGCTCCGTCGAACTCGTGTTCGACAACGGCGACGGCAAGATCGCCGGGCCCTACGCTGGATTTGCAGAAGTTTCGCTGAAGCGGCTGGTCTCACGCGACGGCATTTCGACCTATTTCATCAACGGCTCGAAATGCCGCCGCAAAGACATCACTCACCTGTTCTTCGGGACCGGGCTCGGGTCGCGCAGCTACGCGATCATCGAGCAGGGCATGATCTCGCGGCTCATCGAAGCGCGTGCCGAGGACATGCGCGCCTTCGTCGAAGAGGCGGCCGGTATCTCGCGCTACAAGGACCGGCGGCGTGAAACGGAGAACCGCATCGCGCATACGCGAGAGAACCTCGAACGGCTGAACGACCTGCGCGAGGAAATCGACAAGCAGATCCGTCACCTGCAGCGCCAGGCGGGCATCGCACGCCGCTACCAGGAACAAATGAACCGCCAGCGCCAACTGCAGGCGGAACTGCTGGCGCTGCGCATCCGCGACCTGGACGGGGATATCGCGGCGCGGCAAGCGCTGGCGGTGGAACGCGAGACGGCGACGCAGGCCGCGATCGCCGAGCTTCGTTCGGCCGAGGCGGCCGTCGAGAAGGCACGCGCGCGGCACGCGGATCGTTCCGACGGCCTCGCTGTCGTGCAGGAGCGTTACTACCAGGCCGGTGCCGACGCCACGCGCACGGAGCAGGCACTGCAGCACTCGCGCGACCTGCGGCAAAGGCAGCGCAGCGACCTCGAACGCGTCACCCAGGAGCATCGCGAGTCACAGGCCCTGGCCGGGCGCGACCAGGAGCAGCTGGGCGAGCTTGCGGCGTCACTCGCGCGCTCGGAACCCGAACTGCATGCCGCGCGCGAAACAGAGAACGCCGCGCGCATGGCGCTTGCGGAGTCCGAATCCGCGATGGCGGACTGGCAGCAGCACTGGGAGGTTTTCAGCCGCGAATCCTCCGACGCCGTCCAGCAAACCCTGGTCGAGCGGACCAGGATCGAACAGATCGAGACCGGCCTCGCGCGTCTGCTGGCGCAGCACGGAAGGCTCGTGCCAGAGCGCACGCAGCTCGAAAAGCTGGTCTCGGGTGCGCGGCCGGACGAGTTCGCCACCGCGGAGAAGCAGGCACGCGAGCGTGGCGCCGCGGCGCAACGCGAGCTCGACGAGACACTGACCCAGCTGCAGTCGGAGCGCGAATCCGAGCGCGGCACTGCGAATGCCCTCGACGGGGCCAGGGCCGAGCTCCAGGTCACGCGCGGCGAGCTGGTCGCCGTCGAGGCCGTCCAGAAAGCGGCGCTCGGCCAGGCTCAGAGCCGCGTCGTCGCATGGCTCGCGACACACAAACTCGAGCGGCGGCCCCGGTTGGCGCAACTGCTCGAGGTGGCAAAGGGCTGGGAGAGGGCGGTCGAAACGGCGCTTGGCAGCTATCTCGAGGCGGTTTGCGCGGACGGGATCGATTCGTTCGCCGAAGCCGTGGACAGCCTCGATTCCGGACGCGTCACGATTACCGAGTCCGCGGGCCCACGGCCGGCCCGGGCAGCCACGGGAACGCTCTTCGCAAAAGTCTCCGGACCCGCGGTCGTTGCCGGGCTGCTCGAGGGCGTCATCGCCGTGGACACGCTGCGCGAAGCGGTAGCGCGGCGGCGTTCCCTGATGCCGGGACAGTCCGTCATCACGCGCGATGGCGTCTGGTTCGGCCGCGACTGGCTGCGGGTCTCGCGCGCCGAAACCGGGCACGCGGGAGTCATCGCGCGCGAGCAGGACATCCGCAGGCTGCAGGCCGTGGTCGCCGATGGCGAAACCCGCGTGCGTGAACTCGACCACGCCCTGTCGAGCGTCAGATCGCGGATCGCCGGACTGGATGCCGGCCGCGACGATCTGCACGCGACCGTCAACCGCCTGCATCACGATCTTGTCAATGTGCGCGGCGCGCTCGAGGCGATCCGTTCGCGCACGCAGCAGTTCACCGAACGCCTCGTGAGGGTATTGGCAGAGCTCGACCAGACCGATGTGGAAATCGCCCGTGACGAGCAGGAAATACGCGAGGCGCGCCAGCGGCTGGAGTCCGGACTGGCGCTGATGAACTCATTGCAGGACCGGCGCCCCCAGTTGGAGCTCGAACGCGACGAGATACGTGTGCGACTCGCGGCGGCACGCGAACGGAGCGCTGTGGACATTGCAGCCGCGCAACAGGTGGCGATCCGCTTCGAGTCGCAGCGTTCGACGCTCGCCACGCTGCAGACCAGCCTCGATCGCGCCAGCGACCAGACCCGCCAGCTCGCGGCGCGACAATTGGAACTCGAAAGGCAATTGGCGGACGGCGAGACGCCTCTCGCGGGCCTCGAGCGTCAGCTGCAGCAGTTCCTGGAACAACGCCTGGAGGTCGAGCGGGAGCTGGCCGCGTCGCGCCGGATGGTCGAGGAGGCGGATGAGCAGGTCCGCGACCTCGACATGCACCGCCAGAAGGGCGAAGCACTGGTCGAATCCGCCCGCGCCGCGCTTGCCGAGATCAGCCTGGGAATGCAGGAAGCCCGCGTGCGCCGCGAATCGCTGGTGGAGCAGTTCGCGACCACGCATTTCGAACTTGTGGATGTCACCACCGCATTGCCGCCGGATGCGACCGTGCCGTCCTGGGATCAGCAACTGGCCGAAACCAGCGAGCGCATCGAACGGCTCGGGGCCGTCAACCTGGCATCGATCGACGAGCTCAAGGAACAGTCGGAGCGCAAGGAATACCTCGACCGGCAGTTTGCAGACCTTTCCGATGCCCTCAACACGCTGGAACAGGCGATCCGCAAGATCGACCGTGAGACGCGCGCGCGCTTCCAGGACACCTTTGACCGGATCAATAACGGCCTGAAGGAGAAGTTTCCGCGGTTGTTTGGTGGCGGCGCGGCCTACCTCGAACTCGTCGGCGAGGACCTGCTGACGGCGGGAGTTGCGGTGATGGCGCGGCCGCCGGGTAAGAGAAACAGCACGATCAGCCAGCTGTCGGGCGGCGAGAAGGCACTGACCGCGGTGGCGCTGGTGTTCTCGATCTTCGAGTTGAATCCCGCCCCGTTCTGTCTGCTCGACGAGGTCGACGCGCCGCTCGATGACAACAACGTCGGTCGTTTCTGCGACATCGTCAGGGACATGTCGGAGCGCGTCCAGTTCGTGTTCATCACCCACAACAAGGCCACCATGGAACTCGCCAACCACTTGATCGGCGTGACCATGAGCGAGCCTGGCGTATCGCGCCTGGTCGCCGTGGACGTCGACGAAGCCGTCCGAATGGCTGCTGTCGGTTAGCCGGGGAGGCGAGGCAGTGTCGCAGCTGCGCTGGATTCTGCTGGGAGCCGGGGTTGCCCTGATCCTCGGTCTCTGGTGGTGGGAAACCCGCAAGGCCCGTCCGACCGGCGATCCCACCGAGACCTGGCCGCGCGGTCGCGCGGAACCGAGCGTTGACGGCGAGTCGATAGCGGGCGACGAAGCCACCCAGGAGCCGCCGCCGTTTCGGCCGACCATCGAGCGAATGCGCGCGCCGCGCCGGCCGCCACTGGTCGAGATACCTGAAGACGTCGAGGTGGATATCTCGGCCTACGTCGGCAAGGACCGGCGGCGAGTGCCGGAGCCTGAACCCGTGCAAATCGAGCCGCTGGAAGCCACGGAGGAAAGCGGCGATGGCGGCGGAAGGGCGCGGCGTGACGAACCCGACGCGGACCATCGCGCACTTTGGGTCAGCACGCATCCGCTGGAGCGGTCTAGGGTCGCTCCGAAGCGCGAGCCGGAACCCGAGGCGCAGAAGCCGATGGATCCGATCGAGCAACATGTTGCGGAGGCGTCGAGGCAAAGAATTGTCGCGTTGCGCCTCGTTGCCCACGAGGAACGCTGGAACGGCAAGCAACTGCGCGAAGCGATCGAGGCGGAAGGCCTCCGGTACGGCCGGTACTCGATCTTTCATCGTGAGCGCGAAGACGGCAAGACCCTCTTCTATGTCGCGAGCATGATGGAACCGGGATCGTTCGATCTTGCCAAGATGGACAGCCAGGCATTCCCGGGCATTTCGCTGTTCGGCATCGTGCCGGGCCCGCTGGATGCGCCGGCCACATTCGACATGGTGCTGGCGGCGGCGCGGCGTCTTGCCGAGCGCCTCAAGGGCCAGCTGCAGGACGAGCAGGGCAGCACATTGACGGCGCAACGGATCCTCAATCTTCGCGAGGAACTGGTGAACTTCGAGCACCGCAACAAGCGCCTGCGCCGCAGCTGATGAAGCGCGCAACTGCCAGCCCGCGGCAGCGCGTCCTGCACCTGCGAGCGGAGATCGGGCGCCACAACTACCGGTACCACGTGCTCGACGATCCGGAAGTCCCGGATGCCGCATACGACCGGCTGATGGCGGAACTGCGCGCGCTGGAGCAGCAACACCCCGGGCTCGTCGTGCCCGAATCTCCGACGCAGCGTGTCGGCGGCTCGCCGGTGTCCGAGTTCGCGGAAGTACGGCATCACCTGCCGATGCTCTCGCTCGACAATGCTTTCACGCGCGACGACGTCGAGGCATTCGACCGCCGCGTCCGGGAGCGGCTCGGGACTGACGACGAAATCAGCTATGCCTGCGAGCCGAAGCTCGACGGCCTGGCGGTCAGCCTGACGTATCGCGATGGGCTCCTGGCGCTCGGCGCCACACGGGGCGACGGCACGGTCGGCGAGGACGTCACGCACAGTATCCGCACGATCCAGACCGTGCCGTTGCGCCTGAGCGGGCGCGGCTGGCCAGCATTGCTCGAAGTTCGCGGCGAGGTATTCATGTCGATCGCGGGTTTCGACGAGATGAATCGCCGCGCCACCGAGAAAGGCGAAAAAGTGTTCGTCAATCCACGCAACGCCGCGGCCGGCAGCCTCAGGCAACTGGATCCGAGGCTGGCCGCGTCGCGACCGCTCTCGATCTACTTCTACGGCGCCGGCCGGGTCGAAGGCAGGAGCCTTCCAAAACTGCACAGCGAGATTCTCAAGGTGCTGCGCGGCTGGGGACTGCGCACGTCGCCGGAGGCCCGCGTCGTTCGCGGCGTCGATCGGTTGATCGGATACTACGAGGACATCGGCCGGCGGCGCGGCAAGCTGCATTACCAGATCGACGGCGTCGTCTATAAAGTCGATTCGATCGAGCAGCAACGCAGACTCGGATTCGTCGCGCGTGCGCCGCGCTGGGCAATCGCCCACAAGATTCCCGCCGAGGAGGAGATGACCACGGTGCGTGCCATCGAATGGCAGGTGGGACGTACCGGAGCGTTGACGCCGGTGGCGCGGCTCGAACCGGTCTTCGTGGGCGGCGTGACGGTCAGCAACGCGACGCTGCACAACATCGATGAACTGCGGCGCAAGGACGTGCGGGTGGGCGACACGGTGGTCCTTCGCCGGGCCGGCGACGTGATTCCGGAGGTCGTTCGCGTGATCGGCGAGAGGCGCCCGCCAAGGACATCACCGGTCCGGTTGCCGGTCAAATGCCCGGTGTGCGGCTCGGACGTGGAGCGCGAGGAAGGTGAAGCCGTCGCGCGCTGCACAGGCGCGCTCACTTGCCCCGCGCAGTTGAAGGAATCATTGCGGCATTTCGCCTCGCGCCGCGCACTCGATATCGAGGGACTGGGCAGCAAGCTGATCGATCAACTGGTGGACAGCGGACTGGTCCGCAATCCTGCCGACTTGTACAAGCTTGGGGCCAAGGATCTGGCCGACTTGGATCGCATGGGCGAGCGCTCGGCCGCCAATCTGCTCGAGTCGCTCGAGCGCAGCAAGCAGACGACCTTCGCGAGATTCCTGCACGCGCTCGGAATCCGCGACGTCGGCGAAGCGACGGCTGAAGCGCTCGCGCAGCACTTCCATACGCTGGATTCACTGCGACGGAGTTCAGTCGAGGAGATCGAAGAGGTTCCGGACATCGGACCGATCACCGCGGCGCACGTCCATGCGTTCTTGGCCGCGTCACGCAATGCGAAAGTCATCGATGCCCTCATTGGGCACAGGGTGCATTGGCCGGAGATCCCAGGGGCGCCGGCGGGCAAGCGCCCGCTGAACGGCAAGACCTTCGTGCTGACCGGCAAGCTGTCGACGATGTCGCGGGACGAGGCGGGCGACTGCATCCGCAAACTCGGCGGCACGGTGGCGGGCAGCGTGTCGAAGAACACCGACTACGTCGTGGTCGGCGACGACGCCGGTTCAAAGCTGAAAAAAGCGACGCGACTTGGCGTCAAGATCATCGAGGAGGACGAGTTCCTCCAACTGCTCGGTCGCAAGCGCTGATCAATCGTCGCGCCGGTCGACGAACATCTGCACCATGACGCCGGCGCGAACCGATTCTGACTCGCCGGGAGTCTCACGCTCGGAGATCCAGCCTTCGATGTCCTGGAGAAAACTGGCTCCGCGCCGATGCAGCAGTTGGCGCAGCAGCGGGATAGCGGCGCTGTCGAGCCTGACCGAGACCACGGAGTCGTCGAACAGGCGAGCGTCGGCTGGCGCTGCGATGTTGTGCTCGAGCGTGCAGAAGAGATCGCGCGCAGCGCTGCCGAGCTGTTGCAGAGCCGCCGCGTCTGCGCCACCCAGCGTGTAGCGCCGAGCCAGGGCTCGCACCGAGCCGTCTTTCAGTATTCGCACCGCTCCGACCCGCAGCAGTTCGTCCAGGATGATTTTCGGGTAGATGTCACCGCTGAACGACCGGACGAGCTCGGCAAATGACGGCGCCGGCCCATCGACCGGCAACAGCAGTGGCCGGCCGTCGCCGTCCGTGTACTCCGGGCTCTCAAACCAGCCGGACAGCACCCGTGCGAGCCGGTTTCGCTGATAGTCCTTGTCAGCCGCCATACCGGGCCCGCTGGCCTCGGCCGACTTGACGATTTCGCTTACGACGTGCCGGTGTAGGCCAGTAATTGTTGAAACGCGCGAGAAACTCGGCGTTTTTCCCTGCTCGCGTAGGATATCTTGGGCTGCCTGGACGAATGCAATATTGGCGATTCGAGAGAAATCATAAGTCGACAGGCCGTGGCGCAGCATGATCCGCGCCAGCGGACGCAGGAGGCGGAGGCATGCGTCACGTAATGGAGCTTGAATTGGGCGCATGAACTTTGTACTTGATGAGGCTAGTTCGAGTCGCTGCTAGTCGCAATGCTGATCATATTCCTTGCGTCGGACCCCAACTATTGACGCGGCCAGATCAGCATAGGAGTGCGCGTCGTTGGTGAAAATATTGCAGTCGACCAATATCGATTCACATTGGCATATTCAGATCAGATGAGGTAATCGACATGTCTAATAGCCCGTTGCGATCAGCTGCGCATGATCGCCCAAGTCAAGATCTTGTGGAGGACGTCGTTCGGCTGTTCGTGGACCTACTTATTGCAGGTGGCACGAGCGTCGACATGATCAGAAGCGCGACCACCAAAGCGTTGGTGAATTCGGTCGACATCAAGTCGGCCACAACTTTTGCCGAGCTTGGGACAATTCAGCGAGACTGTA
>CAYZDW010000211.1:0-3097 GCA_964477175.1 uncultured Steroidobacteraceae bacterium
AGCGGTTGCAAAAATAACGGCGCAAAGCCCGGCTGATATCAGACACCAAGTGCACCACTGCTTGATGACAAAGGCCTGAATGAGTCTTCGCCCGCGCGCGGCACTTGCTCGCAGGCTGACGATCGCGACACCATGCGCCGGTGAGCGATTTTGACGCCAAAGCCTTCGTCAGCACGCTGCCTGCGCGACCGGGCATCTACCGGATGCTCGCTGCGGACGGCGAGATCCTCTATGTCGGCAAGGCGCGCAGCCTCAAGGTCAGGGTCGCGAGCTACTTCCGCGCCGACCAGCTGCAGCCCAAGGTACAGGCGCTGGTGCGCCTGATTGCCGGCGTCGAGGTCACGGTGACCAATTCGGACACCGAGGCCTTGCTCCTCGAGCACAACCTGATCAAGCGCCACCGGCCGCGCTTCAACGTGATCCTGCGCGACGACAAGAGCTTTCCGTACCTGCACATCTCCGCGCACGAGTTCCCCCGGCTGTCCTTCTACCGCGGCTCGCGCAAGCTCGCGGGGCGGCTGTTCGGCCCGTACCCCGGCGCGAGCGCCGTGCACGAAACGCTGAACCAGCTGCACAAGCTATTCCGGATCCGCAGCTGCAAGGACAACTTCTTTGCGAACCGCTCGCGGCCCTGCCTCGAATACCAGATCGGGCGCTGCTCGGCGCCCTGTACCGCGCTGATCGGCCCGGACGCCTACGCGCGCGACGTTCAATCGGCCGTGCTGGTGCTCGAAGGCCGCGCCGCTGACGTGACCGAGCGCCTCGGTCGCGACATGGACCAGGCGGCCGAGCGGCTTGACTACGAACGAGCCGGCGTACTCAGGGACCAGCTCGCCGCGCTGACCGACATCCAGTCGCGGCAGGTGGTGAGCAGCGCGCGGAGCGGCGCCGACACTGACGTCATTGCCGTGGCGGAGGCGGGAGGCGAATTCTGCATTGCATTGATGTTCATCCGCGGCGGGCAGGTGCTCGGCACCTCGACCTTTCATCCGCGCGCGCCGATCAGCGAGGCGCCGGAGGTGCTTTCTGCATTTCTCGGACAGCACTACCTGGAGCGGGATGCGCCGCCGCGGATCCTGCTGTCGCATGCGATCGAGGACGCCGAGACACTTGCCGCGTCGCTCGCCGAGCGGGCGGGGCGGCGCGTACGCATCAGCCGCGCGAGGCGCGGACTGCCGCAGCGCTGGGTCCAGCTCGCGATTCAGAATGCCGAGAACGAACTGCGCATGCGCACTGCGAGCCAGGCGAGCCTGACCGAGCAGTTCGCGGAACTGGGGACTTTCCTCGACCTCGAGCGGCCTCCGGAGCGCATCGAGTGCTTCGACGTGAGCCACACGCAGGGCGAGGCAACCATCGCAGCCTGCGTCGTATTCGGTCCGTCGGGACCGATCAAGGCCGAATACCGCCGTTACAACATCGAGGGCGTCGAGCGCGGCGACGAGTACGGCGCCATGCGCCAGGCGCTGACGCGGCGCTATCGCAGGCGTCAACAGGAACAGGCGGTGCTGCCGGATCTGCTGTTGCTCGACGGAGGCGCAGGCCAGCTCGCAGTAGCCGCGACCGTTCTCCGTGAGTTATCGCTGGAGTTACCCGCCGTCGCTGCGGTCGCGAAGGGCGCGGATCGACGCGCCGGACAGGAGCGCATTTTCTTGTTGGACCGGAAGACGGCCTCTATACTGCCGCCGGACTCGAAGGCGCTACACCTGATCCAGCGCGTGCGGGATGAAGCGCACCGATTCGCGATCAGCGGCCATCGCCGCAGTCGCGCCCGGTCGCGCCAGACCTCGATACTGGAGGCGGTCGCGGGTCTTGGCCCGGCCCGCCGCCGCGCGCTCTTGAAGCAGTTTGGCGGCCTGCAGGGCGTACTGCGCGCCGGTGTCGAGGACCTCGCGCGCGCACCTGGCATCGGACCCGCGCTTGCGCAGGCCATCTTCGAGCATCTGCACCCGGGAGCCGGATGACGCACCCCTACACGATCCCGAACCTGCTGACGGCGCTCCGGATCGCGCTGATACCCGCCATCGTCGTGCTGTTTTACCTGCCCCAGCCCTGGGCCGACATGGCCTGCGGCTTGCTGTTCGCGCTGGCCGGCATCACGGATTGGATCGACGGCTGGCTGGCCAGGAAGCTCGGCCAGGTCTCGCCGCTCGGTGCCTTCCTCGATCCGGTCGCCGACAAGCTGATGGTCGCGACCGCGCTGGTCCTGATCGTCAGCAAGGATCCGGCCTGGTACGTCGCACTGACCGCCGCCGTGATCATCGGACGCGAGATCGCGATCTCGGCGCTGCGCGAATGGATGGCGGAGATCGGCGCGCGTCACAAGATGAAGGTGTCGGGTGTCGCCAAGTTCAAGACCATCGTACAGATCGTCGGGCTGTCGATGATGCTGTTCCGCCAGGACCTGTTTACGCTGCCGATCTACCGGATCGGGCTCGCGCTGACGGTACTCGCGGCCGTGCTGACGTTATCGTCGATGGTCGTCTATTTGCGCGCGGCCGGGCCGGAGTTGCGCGGATTCCGCCAAACTTGACAGCCCGGACCCCGTTCCTACAATGACGCCTCCTGATTGGCGCCGTCCGCGGGAATAGCTCAGTTGGTAGAGCGCAACCTTGCCAAGGTTGAGGTCGCGAGTTCGAGCCTCGTTTCCCGCTCCATATTTCACTGAAACCCCGCGACCGTCCGGGGTTTCGTGTTTAATGCCGCCGGGGCTAGGTGGCAGAGTGGTCATGCAGCGGCCTGCAAAGCCGTGTACGCCGGTTCGATTCCGACCCTAGCCTCCATCAGACTGTCTCAGGCTGTTCACAACTGTCTGAATTCATGCAGAAACCCCGTTATTCTGGCGAAATACGAACGTTAATGGACAGCCCGAGACATTGACGAACAGGGACGAGAAGGGGTAAGAAAGTGGGGTAACTGGTACTTACCGAAAGTTACTTACCCCACTTTGAGCCAACTCACCAAAGCCAGGATCAAGGCCGCCGCACCGCGCCCGAAGCCCTACCCGCTGTCTCGCGGCAAGGGGCTCTCCATCCACGACATGCCGGACGATCGCCGCCGGTGGCGCTTCAGATCCGGATACCTCGGCCGGGAAAAGACG
>CAYZDW010000212.1:0-5079 GCA_964477175.1 uncultured Steroidobacteraceae bacterium
GTAGCGGCCCGCGCTCAAATCGAGCCAGGAGATGCCGAATGCCTCGCAGTCCGTCGCGATGGCCGCGAGCAGGTTCTCGCGCCTGGCGTCTAGCAGCGCATCGTCGGTCACCGTGCCCGGAGTCACGATGCGCACGACCTCGCGCTCCACCGGCCCCTTCGCCTTGCCGACCTCGCCAACCTGCTCGCAGATCGCAACCGGCTCGCCGAGGCGAACCAGGCGCGCGAGGTAGCTGTCTAGCTTGTCCACCGGCACGCCCGCCATCGGAATGGCCGCGCCGGCCGACTCGCCGCGCTGGGTCAATACGATGTCGAGCAGCTTCGAGGCACGTCGCGCATCCTCGTAAAAGGTCTCGTAGAAATCGCCCATCCGGTACAGCAGGAGCGCGTCCGGATGCGCCGCCTTGATGCGCAGGTACTGCTGCATCATCGGCGTATGCAGCGAAATCCCGGCGGGGTCGGGATCCACGTCCAGCCTGTGTTGCCGCGATCCGGAGTCCTGCTCTTTCAAGTGGAAAACCAACCTTTACCGACGGGCGGCACCAGCCGCCCTGCAGGATAATCGCAGTCATGGTGAGCGATGCAAGATGGTTGCAGAAATGGCAATGTCATGCCATTCTGCAAACCATGAAAGCCACCATCGACGCTACAGGCCGCATCGTCGTGCCGAAGCCGCTGCGCCAGGCGCTTGGCCTGAAGCCCGGCCAGCCATTGGAGATCCGCGCCGGCGACGGGCGGCTCGAGATCGAGATCGCGCCGACCCCGATGCGCCTGAAGAAGCGCGGCAAAGGCCTCGTTGCCGTGCCTGATGCCAGTCTTCCTGCGCTGACGGCCGAGCAAGTCCGCGACAGCCTGGAGCGCGTCCGGCGTTGAAGGCCGCCGATACGAGCCTGGTGATCGCGGCGTTTGCGTCCTGGCACCAAAGCCACGATGCGGCGCGTCGCATGCTGGACGGCGGATTGCGCATGATCGAGCACTGTGCGCTTGAAACCTACTCTGTTCTGACGCGCCTGCCACCTCCCCATCGGGTCTCCGGCGAGCTGGTGCGGGATTTCCTGGCCGCACGGTTCTCCCATCCTTACCTGCGCCTCGGCGAACAGGCTTACCGGGATTTCATCCTTGGGTTGGCGGATCATGGGATCAACGGCGGCGCCGCCTACGATGCACTGGTGGCCGCAACGGCGGTTGCCAGTGGCGCCGAACTGCTAACCTGTGATCGTCGCGCGGTGCCGGTTTATGAACGTTACGGGCTGCAGGTGAAGCTGGTAGCTTAAGAACCGTCACTCATACCGTAGATGCGCAGGAAGGGCATTCGATGAGCATCGGCTACCAGTTTGACCAGGGCGTCGCAACCCTGACTTTCGATCGGCCGGACAAGAAAAATGCGATCACCGGCAAGATGTACGAGGCGATCGTCAGGCATCTCCGGGATTCCTCGGTAGACAAGGCGGTGCGCGCCGTGCTGTTCACGGGCGCCGGTTCCGCCTTCACGGCCGGCAATGACCTCAAGGACTTCGCCGATCCGAAATTCGCGCGGCCCGATTCGCCGGTCCTCTCATTCATGCAGGCGTTGGCGACCTTCGAGAAGCCGGTCGTCGCGGCGGTCAATGGCATGGCGGTCGGCATCGGGGTCACGATGCTTTTGCACTGCGACCTCGTCTATGTGGCGGAAGGTGCGACGTTTTCGATGCCCTTCGTCAACCTGGGCCTCGTGCCGGAGTTCGGCTCTACGCTGCTGCTGCCATTTGTGGCCGGCCGGGTCCGCGCTGCGGAAAAACTGCTGCTGGGCCGGCCTTTCCTGGCCGCGGAGGCGGTCGTGATGGGCCTCGCGAATGCCGTTCTGCCGCCCGCGGAACTTGCGGCGTACGCAGAGGCCGCTGCCCGGTCATTCAATGCCCTGCCGCCCGGGGCGGTGCGCGATACCAAGAAGCTGCTGCGCCAGGCACAGGCAACGCTGGTGCAGGAGGCCATCCTGCGCGAAGCGGGCGTCTTCGGGCCGCGCCTCGCGGGGCCGGAGGCGCGCGAGGCCATCGCCGCCATCCGCGAGAAACGCCCGCCCGATTTCTCGAAGACCGGCTGAGCCTGATGCCCGCACCCGGTGATTCCGCGCTCGTCCGGCTCGCAGAACGCGTGGGCCGCCGCCTGCGCGACGCCCGCGCGCGGATCGTCACGGCCGAATCCTGCACCGGCGGGTTCCTCGCCAAGTGCCTGACCGATCTGTCCGGCAGCTCCGATTACTTCGACCGTGGCTGGGTGACCTACTCGAATACGGCCAAGCAGCAACTGCTCGGCGTAGGCCGGCAGCTGCTCGAAAAGCATGGCGCCGTCAGCGAACCGGCGGTCCTTGCGATGGCCCGCGGCGCGCTCAAGAGCAGGGGAGCGACCGTCGCGGTTGCCGTGACCGGCATCGCGGGCCCCACCGGCGCGACACCCGGCAAGCCCGTCGGCACGGTCTGGATCGCCTGGGCCAGGCGCCACCGCGGCCGTGTGCGCGTGAAGGCCGAGCACCATCGATTTCGGGGCGACCGTGACGCCGTCCGCCGCTGGACCGTCGCGGCGGCGCTCGCGGGGCTGTTGCGCACATGAGCGCGCCACTCGACCTTCGCGAGCATGTGCGGCGCCTGTTCTTCGCGTACTGGCCCGAGGCCAAGACGCGCCAGGCGCTGATCGAGGCAACCGGCACGGCCATCGCCTCGATCGACGGCCAGCCGGTCGGCGCGTCCAACCTGCACGTGACGCTCGCCTTCCTCGGCCGGGTACCGGGCTCCCGGATACCGGAACTGATCCGGATCGGCGGGCGCGGAGATTATCGCCCGGCGAAGCTCAGTTTCGATCGCCTGGAATACTGGCCGCGGCCGAAGGTGGTCGCGGCCCTGCCGGATACGATCCCGGAAGCGGGCCAGCGCCTGGTGGACGCCCTGTGGGAGCGCCTGATGCCGCTCGGCTTCGAGCGCGAGGAGCGGCCCTGGCGGCCGCATGTCACGCTGGTCCGCCGGGTGCGTCGGCCGCCGCCCAGGCTATCGATTCCGGTCCTGCGCTGGTCAGGCGATCGCCTGGCGCTGGTCGAATCGGTGTCCGGCCCGGACGGCCTGCACTACACGCCGCTGGCCGAATGGCCACTGGCCGGCAAGTAGGTGGGTCGCGTCCTGAGCCACCCGGTCGCGTAGGCTCTTCCCGAGGGCAATTGCTGCCAACGCGGGGCTTATTCCGCGCACGCCGCAGGCCGGTCTTTGTGAAATAATCGTCCACCTCCAAGGGGAAGAATCGCGATGGAAGACAACCGCAAGAAAGCTCTGGCCGCGGCGCTGAGCCAGATCGAAAAGCAGTTCGGCAAGGGCTCGGTGATGCGCCTCGGCGAGCACCCGGCCAACAACGACATCGAGGTCGTATCGACCGGATCGCTGGGCCTCGACATCGCGCTCGGCATCGGCGGCGTGCCGCGCGGCCGCGTGGGCGTGGTTTATGGGCCGTAAGCTTCCGGCAAGACGACGCTGGCGCTTTCGATCATCGCCCAGACGCAGAAATTGAGCGGCGTGGCCGCCTTCGTGGACGCCGAGCACGCGCTCGATCCCGTCTACGCCGGGAAACTCGGCGTCAACACCAAGGAATTGCTGATTTCGCAGCCGGATACCGGCGAGCAGGCGCTCGAGATCACCGACATGCTGGTGCGCTCCGGGGCGGTCGACATCGTGGTGATCGATTCGGTCGCGGCGCTGACGCCCAAGGCCGAGATCGAGGGCGAGATGGGCGAGATGCAGGTCGGCCTGCAGGCCCGGCTGATGTCGCAGGCGCTGCGCAAGCTGGCCGGCAACATCAAGCGTTCCAACACCATCGTGCTCTTCATCAATCAGATCCGCATGAAGATCGGCGTGATGTTCGGCAACCCCGAGACCACGACCGGCGGCAACGCGCTCAAGTTCTACGCATCGCTTCGGCTCGACATCCGCCGCATCGGCGCGCTCAAGAACGGCGAGGAAGTCATCGGCAACCTGACCCGCGTCTAGGTCGTCAAGAACAAGGTCTCGCCGCCTTTCCGCGAGGCGGAGTTCGAGATCCTCTACGGCCACGGCATCTCGCGCGAAGGCGAACTGATCGACATGGGCGCGTTGCACGGCCTGATCGAGAAGTCCGGTTCCTGGTACGCCTACAACGGCGAACGCATCGGCCAGGGCAAGGACAATGCCCGCGCCTACCTCCAGCAGCACCCGGACGTCGCTGCCACGATCGAGACGGCGCTGCGGACCCGGCTATTGCCGGTGCGCCGCCCGGTGGCGGTCGCGAGTGAGGCGGCGGAAGCCTGATCCTGCTGCGGCCGCAGCCCTGGCCCATGACGATGAGCAAGCTGCGCGGCTCGCGGCGCTCCGGTTCCTGAACCGGCGCGACTACGGCGCCCGCGAACTCGCGATGCGCCTGACCGAGCGCGGCTTCGAGGCCGCGACCGCTACAGCCGCGGTCGAACGCCTGGTCCAGGAAAAGCTCCTCGACGACGCCCGCTTCGCGGAGCATTTCGTCGCGTATCATTCGAACCGCGGCCAGGGGCCCGTGCGCATTGCGCACCGCTTGCGCGAGGCGGGCGTGGCCGCGGAGCTCGTTTCGGCGGCGGTGGATGCGAATTCGGCCGAATGGCGGCGGCGCTGCGCCGAGGTCCGGCGCAAGCGTTTCGGCGCGCGACTGCCTGCGAGTTGGGCCGAGCGTGGCCGGCAGGCGCGTTTCCTGTCGCAGCGCGGCTTCAGCTCGGATCAGGTGCGCGCGGCGATCGGCAGGGATCCGGACGGGGAATGATGGCGTTGAGACGGAAACAAGTCATGACGAGCGCAGAACTGCGCAACGCCTTCCTGGAATTCTTCCGGGCGCGCGGCCACGCGGTCGTTGCCTCGAGCCCGCTCGTGCCCGGCAATGACCCGACGCTCCTTTTCACCAATGCCGGCATGGTGCAATTCAAGGACGTGTTCCTCGGCAAGGACCAGCGCAGCTACCAGCGCGCCGCGAGCTCGCAGCGTTGCGTGCGCGCCGGCGGCAAGCACAACGACCTCGAGAACGTCGGCTACACCGCGCGGCATCACACCTTCTTCGAGATGCT
>CAYZDW010000213.1:0-2613 GCA_964477175.1 uncultured Steroidobacteraceae bacterium
ACCGTCTATGGCGACCACCAGCGCTACATAGATACGTACTTCAAGACGTTTCGCGGCAAGTACTTCACTGGCGACGGTGCGCGGCGCGACGAGGACGGTTACTACTGGATCACCGGCCGTGTGGACGATGTCATCAATGTCTCCGGCCATCGCATAGGCACGGCCGAGGTCGAAAGCGCGCTCGTCGCCCATCCGAAGGTGGCGGAGGCCGCGGTCGTCGGCTTCCCGCACGAGATCAAGGGCCAGGGCCTCTACGCCTACGTCACGCTGATCGCGGGCGAGCAGCCGTCCGAAGCGCTGCGCAGCGAATTGGCGCTGTGGGTGCGCAAGGAAATCGGCCCGATCGCGCAGCCTGAATTCATCCAGTGGGCGCCTGCCCTGCCGAAGACGCGCTCGGGCAAGATCATGCGACGGATCCTGCGCAAGATCGCCGCGAACGAGCACGACCAGCTCGGCGACACTTCGACCCTCGCGGACCCGGCCGTGGTCCAGGATCTCGTCGCCAACCGGCGCAAGGCCGGCGAATGATGCGCATTGCCGCGCTCGCGATTGCAATCGTGCTCGCGGCTCCGGCGACCGCTTCCGAGCGGCTGCGGGTCGGCACCTGGAATCTCGAATGGATGATGCTGCCTGCGACCTTCGATAAGCTCGCGGAGCGCTGCCTCGGCAAGGACCGGCGCGCCAGCGGCGGTGACCGCGCAATACCCTGCAATCTTGTACCCGGCGCGCGCTGGAGCGCGAAAGACCTGGCGCGGCTGCGCGCCTTCGTGGCCGACGCCGACCTCGACGTCATCGCATTGCAGGAGACCGACGGTCGGGAGGTCGCCAGGCGGATCTTCCCACAGTACATTTTCTGCTTCACGAGCCGGCGCCATGTGCAAAACGTCGGCTTCGCAGTCCGCCGCGGCATCCCACACCGCTGCGACCGTGATTACCGCGTGCTCGGTCTCAACGACGACGTGCGCCGGGGCGCCGATCTCACGCTCTACCCGGGCACGGACCGCGCCATCCGTTTGCTGGCAGTGCATCTGAAATCCGCCTGCAACAGCGATCCGCTCAGTGAGCCGCGCGACGCTTGCCGGCAGCTCCAGCAGCAGGTGCCGATACTGGAGGACTGGATCGACCGGCGAGCGCGCGCGGGCAACGCTTTCGCCGTGATCGGCGACTTCAACCGGCGCTTCGACCGCGAGCGTGAAACGGCGCGCGACGCGCAGAACCGGATCGTGGCGATGTGGCCCGAGATCAACGATGGCGAGCCACCGGGAGCGGAACTCGTAAACGCCGGCGTCGGTCACGGCGCTATCACTTGCGGCAACCGCTATGGCGCGCGGCAGCCGATAGACTTCTTCGTGCTCGGCCAGGAACTCGCGCGCGCTTTCGTGCCCGATTCGTACCGCGCCTGGAATTACCCCAAGGGGCCGCGCTGGCCCGATCATTGCCTGCTTTCGATCGAACTGGAACCGGAGCGCCTCGATGGCATATGACCCCGACAATATCTTCGCCCGCATCCTGCGCGGCGAGATCCCCTGCTACCGTGTCTACGAAGACACGGATACGCTCGCGTTCATGGACATCATGCCGCAGGCCGAAGGCCACACGCTGGTGGTCCCGAAAGCTTCGGCCGAGGACATCTTCGGCGCCTCGGCGGAGTCGCTCGCCGCAACCATTCGAACCACGCAGCGCATCGCCGCGGCGATCAAGAAGGCATTCGGCCCGCCCGGCGTGATGGTCGCGCAGTTGAACGGCGCGGCGGCCGGCCAGAGCGTCTTTCACCTGCACTTTCACGTGATACCGCGCTACGCCGGCAAGGATTTCCACATGCACGGCGGCGCCATGGCCGATCCGGCAGCGCTCGCGGCCCACGCTGCGCGCATCCGTGCGGCCTTGTAGCGGGCTATGGCGTACCAATGAGCGAAACCGGGGACCTGCGCTTTTACGAGCGCGTGCTGGCGATCGTGGGACTCGCACTCCTCGCGGTGCTGCTGTACCAGATCCTCGAGCCTTTCCTGGCGCCGATGGCCTGGGCGATGTTCCTGGCGTTCCTGCTGCAGCCGGCGCAGGCACGCCTGGCCGGCTGGCTGCGCGGCCGCGATTCGATCGCGGCAACGCTGCTGACGATCCTCGTGCTGCTGCTGTTCATCGGGCCGCTGACTGCGCTCGCCGTCGCCTTCGCCCGGCAAGCTGCGGGCCTCGCGGTCCTGCTGCAGCATTGGTTGGAGCAACACCAGGGTCAGGGCCTGCCGGATCTCGGCGACATTCCGGTGTTCGGCCCCGTGCTCGAGTGGCTGAACCGGTACGCCCAGGTCAGCGCGGCCGAGGCCCAGGCCTGGCTGCTGGAGAACGCAAAGAAATTCTTCGAACGCCTCGCCGCGCTCGGCGGTACGGCCTTCCTCGGTGCCGTCGGCACGGTGCTTTCCTTCACGATGATGCTGTTCATCCTGTTCTTCTTTATCCGCGACGGCCGGGCGATGGCGCGTTCGTCTATAATCCTCGTGCCGCTTGCGCCAGCTCGACGCAACGAACTCAAGGAACGGCTCGCCGCTGTGACGCGCGCAGTCGTGCTCGGAACCGCCGTGACCGCGTTCGTCCATGGGTTTTTGCTCGGCATCGGCT
>CAYZDW010000214.1:0-9286 GCA_964477175.1 uncultured Steroidobacteraceae bacterium
TGAACGACCTGCAGGCGGCCTTCTTGCCCGCCGGCGAGCAGGCTTCCGGGGGCGGCGAGTTGTACACAGTGCCGGCGCGGCTGGCCCAGGACTGGCACTTTCGACACATTGTTACTGATGTGCCTTAACTGGACACAGATAACTCATTGTTTCTATTTGGGAAAAGTGCCTGGTCAAAATTTAATCAAATCGTCAAATAAGCGCGTTCCAGCGATTCAGCGATCTGCCGTGCCGTGTTCCTCCACAGAGTTATCCACAGCTTTTGTGGATAAGGGAAAAATCCCCGCAGATTCGACCACTTAGCAACGACCCCGAGCGGCGGCCGGGCCGCGCCTTGCCTGCCGGCAGTCGTCTCGCTAGACTGCGCGCCCTTTCCGCAGGACCACACCGGGACCGCAGCCATGAAGGCGGACATCCATCCGAAATACGCGGAAATCACCGTCACCTGCACCTGCGGGAACACCTTCAAGACGCGTTCCACGCTCGGCTCGAACCTCGACATCGAGGTCTGCTCCAACTGCCACCCGTTCTACACCGGCAAGCAGAAGATGCTCGACTCCGGTGGCCGCGTCGACCGCTTCCGCAAGAAGTACGGCCTGAAGTAGGCCGACGGCCGGCGCCTGCGGGTCAACTTTCCCTCCCCTTCCGCGTCTAAGCTGGACGGGGAGACGTCGATGCCAAAGCTCACCAGCAAGCTGCTGACCTTCTGTGCCGCCGCGCTGCTCGCCGCCAGCGCGACCAATGCCGTAGCGGCCGAGTCCGAGAAAGCCAAGAAACCGAGCCGCGAAGTCAGGACCGCGCAGGGGCTGCACGTCCAGATCACGCAGCAGATGGGCGTGCATGACGACCTCGAGTTGCAGGAATACGTGCAGCGGGTCGGTGAGAAAGTCGCCAAGGCGAGCGAGCGCCCCGAACTCGACTGGAAATTCACGATCGTCGACACCGACGATGTCAACGCCTTCGCGACGATGGGCGGCTACGTCTACATTTCGCGCGGCATCCTGCCCTATATGCAGAATGAGGCCGAGCTCGCGGCGGTGCTGGGTCACGAGATCGGCCACAACACCGCGGAGCACCTGAAGAGCCGGCAGAGAAAATCGACGATCGCCGGTCTCGCGAGTGCGGCGACGGCGATTTTCACGGGCATACCGGCGCTTGCCGACCTGACCAACATGGCCGGTACCGCGATCGTGCTCGGCTACGGCCGCGAGGCGGAGCTGGAGGCCGACCGGCTGGGCGCCGAGTACCTCGCCAAGAGCGGCTACGACCCCGATGCGATCATCCAGGTGATCTCGACGCTCAAGGACCGGGACACGTTCGAGCGCGAGCAGGCGCGCATCGAGAATCGCCAACCACGCCTGTACCACGGCGTGTTCGCGACCCACCCGGACAATGACACGCGCCTGCGCCAAGCCGTCGCGGCGGCCGGCAGGGCCGAGGCCAAGGCCACCGGTGACATCGACAACACAGAAGGATTTCTGAGGGAGATCAGCGGGCTTCCGGTCGGCTCCAGCCGGCGCCAGGGCATGGTGCGGGAGAACCGCTTCTATCACGCGGATTATCAGCTGACGATGGCCTTCCCAAAGGGCTGGCAGGTCCTGAACGAGCCGCAGCAGATCCTGGTCATCGGCCCGAACCGCGAGCACATCATGGAGATCAGGGCCCAGGCCCCGCCGTCTGATCTCACCGATCCGCGGGAATTCGCCCTGCGCGGACTCGCGAACCGGCGCCTCGACCGCGCCGAGAGCCTCGACATCAATGGCCTGCACGCCTGGACGGCCATCGTGCGCGGCGATGCGTCGCCATACGGGCAGTCCACCAACGTCCGTTACATCGTCGTCTACTACAGCAACCTGATGTGGATCTTCAAAGGCGCAAGCCGCTCGGGGGCCGTGGCGCCCTCCGGCGATCCGTTCTTCCTTTCGACGGCGCAGACCTTCCGCCGCCTGCGCGCCAATGAGTTCCAGCTCGCCGAACCGCATCGCCTGCGCGTCGTGCGCGCGGTGCAGGGCGACACCGTCGAGGACCTCGCGAAGAAATCGGCGATCAAGCAGTATCCGGTCCAGCAGCTGCGGCTGTTCAACGACCTTTATCCCGAGGGGCAACCGACGCCGGGTAGCTGGATCAAGGTGGTCGAGTAGCGCTGATCTGCGCCTACCAGCCCGCCTCGCGCATCCGCGCGGCGAGCGCCGCAAGTGCCTGCCCGCGATGGCTCACGCGATTCTTTTCCTGCGCGGGCAGCTCCGCGGCGGTACGGCTGTCTCCGTCGACGATGAACAACGGGTCGTAGCCGAAGCCGCCCGCGCCGCGCGGCTCGCGGCCAATGCGGCCTTCCCACGCGGCTTCCGCGACAATCGGCGCCGGATCGGCCGCGTGCCGGACAAAAACCATGGCGCAGCGATAGCGCGCGCCGCGCCGCGCGTCCGGAATATCCGCAAGCTCTACAAGCAGCCGTTCGTTGTTGCCGCGATCGCCCGCCCCGGCTGCATAACGCGCCGAATGCAGGCCGGGACGGCCGTCCAGCGCGTCGACCTCGAGACCGGAATCGTCCGCGATCGCCGGCAGTCCGGCGAGCGCGGCCGCGTGGCGCGCCTTGATCAGCGCATTGGCGACGAAGCTGTCCCCGTCCTCGACGGGCGGTGCGATGCCGAACTGTCCCTGGGCGAGGACCTCGAGACCGTGACCGTCGAGAATCGCGCGCATCTCGACGAGCTTGCCGGCATTCCCGGTCGCGAGCACCACACGCCTCATCGCCTGCGCCCGCTTCAGCCGGCCCGCGCCTCGTTCTGCAACTCGCAGAGCCGCGCAATGCCGCCGGCCGCCAGCTCCAGGAGCGCGTCGAGTTCCTCGCGCCGGAATGCATGGCCCTCGGCCGTGCCCTGCACCTCGATGAAGGCGCGGCCGGAATTCATCACGACATTCATGTCGGTCTCCGCCTCGACGTCCTCTGCGTAATCGAGATCGAGCACCGCCTGGCCGCCGACGATGCCGACCGCGACGGCGGCGACCTGGCCGTGCAGCGGATTGCGGTCGAGCTGGCCGCGGCTCATGAGCGCATCCACGGCATCCGCGAGTGCCACGTAGCCACCCGTGATCGCGGCGGTGCGCGTGCCACCGTCGGCCTGCAACACGTCGCAATCGATCGTGATCGTGCGCTCGCCGATGGCCCCCAGGTCGATGCATGCGCGCAGCGACCGGCCGATCAGGCGCTGGATCTCCTGTGTCCGCCCGGCTTGCCGGCCGCGCGCCGCTTCGCGCGCGGTTCGCGTGTGGGTCGCGCGCGGCAACATCCCGTACTCCGCGGTCAGCCAGCCGCGGCCGCTGTTGCGCAGGAAATGCGGCACGCCGTTCTCGACGCTCGCCGTGCACAGCACCCGCGTCGCGCCGAACTCGGCGAGCACCGAGCCCTCTGCATGCGACGTGTAGCGGCGCGTGAACCGCACCGGCCGCAATTGATCAGCCGCCCGGCCGCTCGCACGCATTCCTGTCTCCCGCGCTTTCGTTAGTGGCGCCAGCAAAGGCTGGCGGCTGAGGCATTGTCGCTGTGGGGGGCCGACGCGGTCACGGCGCGCCCGGCGAGCGCAGCGAGCGCGTCGCGATAGCTGCCGTTGCCGGGCCGCCAGAATCCCCCGATGTCGGTGTCCTTGAGATTGGCCCAGACGCCGTCCGTGCACACGAGCAGCACGTCCCCGTCGGCCAGCGGCTGGCGCCGCGATATCGACATTTCGGGCAGCGTCGGCTCGCCGCCCAGGCAGCACTCGACGTAGTTGCGCATCGGGTGGCTCGGGACTTCCTCCTCGCGGATCGTGCCCTCGCGCAGCAGTTGTTCAACGTGGCTGTGGTCGCGCGTGCGCGCAAGCACCGCGCCGCCGCGCAGGTGATAGACCCGGCTGTCGCCGACATGCGCCCAGTACGCCTCATCGCGTTGCACGATGCAGATGGCGCAGGTGGCCCGCGGCCGCAGGTCCATCGGCAGCTTGGCGCCGACCGTGACGATTGCGGCATGCGCGCGGCCGAGCGCCAGGTGCAGGAAACCGAGCGGGTCGAACAGCGGCTTCGGCAGTTTGTTGAACATGTCCAGCATGATCCGGCAGCCGGTCTCCGCGGCGCGCGCGCCGTAAGCGTGCCCGCCCATGCCGTCCATCGCGACCAAGAGCGCCGCGCCTTCGCCGACCGCCACCGCGGCACGGTCCTGATTGTCCTCACGATCACCCGTCAGGCTGATGTCCGCGAACTCGAACTGCACGCGTCCCCCTGAAATCAGCCGTGCCGGCCCGTCTGTTAAACTGCCGCGCAGCTTACAACACCGGCCCGCGGCCGGCCTCGGGGATGCAAGGCAGATGATCCGGAGCATGACAGGCTTCGCGCGCTCGGAGCGAGCGACGGCGTCGGGCGTGCTCGCCTGGGAGCTGCGGGGCGTCAATCATCGCTACCTCGAGGTGGGCCTGCGCCTGCCGGAAGAACTGCGCGGCGCCGAGAGCGAATTCCGCCAGGCGATCGCCGCGGCGGCACGCCGTGGCAAGGTCGATGCGACGCTTTACCTGCGATCCGCGACGGCCGGGGCGCGCGAGATCCAGTTCGACGAGGCGCTGCTCGAACGGCTGATCGAGAGCGCGAGCCACGTGCGGCGCCGGCTCGGCATGACCGGCCGGATCGACGCGGTCGACCTCCTGCGCTGGCCCGGCGTGGTCAGCGAACCGGAGCGCGACACGGCACCACTCGCCGCGGCGGCCCAGGAGCTGCTCACCGAGGCGCTGGCGGCTTTCTCGGCCTCGCGCGCGAGCGAAGGCCAGCGCATCGCCCAAATGCTCACGACGCGCGCCCAGGCCGTGCAGAAGATTTCGAAGGACATCGCGGCCAGGCTGCCCGAAGTACAGGCGCGCATCCACGCCAGGCTCCAGGAGCGCCTTCGGCTGCTGGGCGGTGAGGGCGATCCGGAACGGCTCGAGCAGGAGATCGTGATCCTGCTTCAGAAGATGGATGTCGCCGAGGAACTGGACCGGCTGCAGAGCCATGTCGAAGAGATGTTCAAGTCGTTCGCCACTGACGAAGCCGTCGGCCGCAAGCTCGATTTCCTGATGCAGGAATTCAACCGCGAGGCGAACACGCTGTCGTCGAAGTCCCAGGACGTCGAGACGACGCGTTCGGCCGTCGACCTGAAGGTTCTGATCGAGCAGATGCGGGAGCAGGTGCAGAACGTCGAATGACGTTCGGCAGCGGCTTGAGGGTTCTTACGATATTCCGGCCGGGAATGGGCCGGGAAGAAATTCAGGATCGGGCGGAATCGAAATCAGGGCGCGGTGCCGGTTACATGCTCCGGACAGCGCGCCATTCGCGGGACTCATGACTCGATACGCGAGGCGATGACGACCACCTCGGGCAGGACCACTGCCGCGGACGAGGCCAGCACGTCGCGCTCGTAGATGACCTTCTGGTCGAGCGCCAGGCCGCTGGTGACGATACCGGCGAGGGTTGCGACCAGCACCGCTGCCAGGCCCGTGTTACGAATCGTCGAATAGCTGTTCATGACCTTTCTCCTGTGTTTCGGTTTGCGGGGGGCTCTATGCCCTCCATCAATGCTCGGTTGAGACTCTGGACACCTGGCGCGCTTCGAACAAACGCGATATTTGACGCTGGGTTAAGGGAATCTTGCGGTTCGCCGGGGCGTAGTCGCGTCCGGCCATCAGTTCGGCATGGCGCCGGCCACCTTCAGCCAGCATGTCCAGATAGCTCAAAAAGCCTTGCAAATGCCCGTACATGACCGTTCTCCTTTGCCCGGGCGGAGCGGGCACCGCGCCCTTCCGTCCTTGTTCGGGCCAGACTTTGGGGCCAGGGCGTTTTTCGAACAAACGCAATAACTCAAGCTCGGTTAAGGGAAACTTTTGGTCGCTTCCGCCTATGGTCGACTGCCGCTCAACGCGCTTCGCGTCTTCGAGGCCGTCGCTTCCCGATTGAGCTTCGCGGAGGCCGCCGAGGCGCTGAATGTCACGCCGGCGGCCGTCAGCCAGCAGATCAAGGCGCTCGAGGAATATCTGCGGATGCCGGTGCTGCGGCGCAGCGGCCGCAAGGTGGAATTGACGCCGGAAGGCGCACGACTTTTGCCAAGAATTCGCGCTGGGCTTGATCAGTTGGTCGTGACGCTGCGCGAGATGCGCATGATGCGAGCGAGCGGCATCATCAACGTCAGCACGCTTTCATCGCTGATGCAGAAATGGATGACGCCGCGGCTGCACCGCCTGCACGCGAAATTCCCGGACCTGCACGTGGACTGGCACATCTCGCGCGAGGCCGTCGACTTCGGGCGCAGCGACTTTCACGCGGCCGTGCGCCTGGGCCAGGGCGAGACGCCGGGCCTCGACCACGAAAAGCTCATGGACGAATGGATCGTCGTGGTGGCCTCGCCAGAGATCTATAAGCGTCACGGGTCGATCGACGATCGCGAGAGCCTCGCGGGCCTGCCGATGTTGCAGGCCAAGGACGAACCCTGGTCGCGCTTCGAGAAAAGCGCCGCGCCGACACCGTGGCCGGCGGGTCCGGTGATCATCGACGATTCGGTCAGCGTGATCTCCGCGGTCATCGAGGGGCTCGGCTACGCGCCCGCGCGCTGGTCGGTCGCTGCGCACGACCTGCTGGCCGGACGTATCGTGCTCGCGAGCAAGATCATCGTTCCGTCGCGCTGGCGTTATTGGTTCGTCTGCCCGCCTTCGTACTCGGACCTGCCCATGGTCTGCGCACTGCGTCAATGGCTCAAGGAGGAGGCCGCGGCGTTCCCGACGCCGCAGGACTGGCTCGACAAGCGTTGACTTAATGTGGCCGCGGCGACGCTCGTCATCGAAGCGTCACGCCACCGTCATCACCGAGACCAATCCACCCGCGGTCAACGGTGCGGTGCGCGAGCATCCGCGTGACGGGCCACGGGTGTTGCGCTGCACCCGGCCGTGTTCGCGCATACAATCGCCGCTCGGCGCCCTTGATGCGCGGCGCACAGACCTGGGGGAATCCTTCGTGGCGGGCCGCGGCCATTTGTACGTCATCACGGCGCCTTCCGGCGCCGGCAAGACCAGCCTGTTGCGTGCGCTGCTGCAACGCCGGCCGGGGCTGTCGTTTTCGGTGTCCTGCACGACGCGTGCGACGCGTTCGCACGAACAGGACGGGCGCGATTACCATTTCGTCAGCCGCCAGGAATTCGAGCGCATGGTCGATGCCGGCGAGTTCATCGAACACGCCGACGTATTCGGCAATCTCTACGGCACGCGCCGCGCCACGGTCGAGTCGGCGCTGGTCGAGGGGCGCGACCTGATCCTCGAGATCGACTGGCAGGGCGCGCGTCAGGTGCGCGAACGGCTGCCCGAAGCGATCCAGATCTTCATCCTGCCGCCGTCGCGGGCCGAACTCGAGACGCGGCTGCACAAGCGCGGAACCGAAAGCCCGGAGGCCATCGCACGCCGGCTGGCCGAATCGATCAGCGAGATGTCCCACTGGCGGGAATTCGATTTTGTCGTGGTCAACCGGGAGTTCGACGAGGCGCTCGCGGAAATCGAGGCGATATTCGACGGCCGCGGCGAGGCGAGTCATCGCGACCGGCCGGGACTGGCCATACTTGTGAACCAGCTCTTGAAACCCGCGGCTTGACAAGCTGAACTGTTTCACATTGCGACACCCGGGCCCTTTGCAGGCCCCCACAGTCGGCTAGCATGGCGCTGTCACCAGGAGGAGCGTCGGATGGCCACCAAGGTCGCTGGACCGGGCAAGCCCACGGCAGGGGACCGCCGCTGGCATGCCATATCGGTCAAGCCGGGCGCGAGTCCCTGCCCTGCCGCGGTTGCGGGCAAGAACCAGCGCTGGCTGTCGCGCGAGGCTCCGCTGCTGCCACTGCCGGGATGCACCAGGCCCGACGCCTGTAACTGCACCTATCATCACCATAACGACCGCCGTGCCGGCGGCCGCCGCGCCGAGGATACGGGCGCTTTCCGGCCCCCGGCCCACTCCACGACCGAGCGTCGCAGCCGCAAGGATCGCCGCGCGCCATCCGACGAATAATTGGCCGGTGCCGCCCTGGATCCGGTATGATTTCCGGTCCAGTTGCCTGAAATATCGGTCTTTTCCCATGGCCCGCATCACCGTCGAAGACTGCCTGCATACCGTCGACAACCTGTTCGACCTGGTCCTGTTGTCCGCCAAGCGCGCACGCCAGCTCGCCAACGGCGCGGAAGCACGCGTCGACTGGGAGAACGACAAGCCCACGGTGGTGGCGCTGCGCGAGATCGCGGACGGCAAGGTCACGATCGACCTGCTGAGCGAGCCCGATCCCGAGCCGGAGCCGGAGCTGATGCCGGAGAGCCCGCTGGATCTCGGCGTCGATTTCCGCGCACCGCAGCTCGGCCTGGGAGACTGATCGCAGAGCGCGAGCACCGATGAGCTACGCGTCTTCCATCCTCGGGCTGCTGCCTGGCGGAAGACGCGCTCCCGGCATCGGCCAGCTCGTTTCCAAGATCGAGGCCTACCTGCCGCCCGACCAGGCCGAGCGCGTACGCGAAGCCCATGAGTACGCGGAGGCCGCGCACGCTGGCCAGAAGCGCCAGTCCGGCGAGGCCTACATCACGCACCCGATCGCGGTCGCCGACATCCTGGCGGACTTGCACATGGACGGCGCGACGCTGACCGCCGCGATTCTCCACGACGTGGTCGAGGACACGCCGTCATCGGCGGCCGAAGTCGAGCAGCGCTTCGGCAAGGAAGTTGCCGAGCTCGTCGACGGCGTCACCAAGCTCGACCAGGTCCAATTCAAGAGCCGCAAGGAAGCGCAGGCCGAGAGCTTCCGCAAGATGATCCTCGCGATGGTCCGCGACATCCGCGTAATCATGGTCAAGCTCGCGGACCGCACCCACAACATGCGCACGCTCTCCGCGATGCCGCCGGAGAAACGCCGCAGCGTCGCCCGCGAGACGCTCGACATCTATGCGCCGATCGCCAACCGGCTCGGCATCCACTCCATCAAGCTCGAACTCGAGGACCTCGGCTTCCGGACCTTGTACCCGCAGCGCTATCGCGTCATCGAGCGCGAACTCAAGCGCGCGCGCGGCAACCAGCGCGAGTTCCTGCCGAAGATCGTCAAGGCGCTGCGCCAGGCGCTGGCCGGTGGCGGCGTGACGGGACGCGTCGAGGCCCGCCAGAAGCACCTGTTCAGCGTCTACACGAAGATGCGCCGCAAGCGGCTGCCGCTGGCGCAGGTCATCGACATGTTCGGCGTCCGCATCATCGTCGGCAGCGTCGACGACTGCTACCG
>CAYZDW010000215.1:0-2830 GCA_964477175.1 uncultured Steroidobacteraceae bacterium
CCGCCCTCAGTTCGGTGACGCCGATCCGGGTGCGCTCGAGCGCATAGGCTCCCATCAGCGCCGTGTCGCACAGCGTGTTGATCAGGCGCGGCACGCCACCCGTGTAACGGAAGATGATCGGGTAAGTTTCCTCGGCAAAGATCCTCCGGCCATGGGAGCCTGCGACCTCGAGCCGATGCAATACATACGCCTGCGTATCCTCGGGAGTGAGTGCCGTCAGGTGGAAGCGCAGCCGCACGCGCTGCACGAGCTGGATCATCTCGTCGGAATCGAGCTTGTCGTTGAGCTCCGGCTGTCCGCACAGGATGATCCTGAGGACCTTCTCCTTGGTGGTCTCGACGCCGGACAGCAGCCGGATTTCCTCGAGCACGCGATTCGAGAGGTTTTGCGCCTCGTCGACGATCAGGAGCACTTTGCGCCCCGCGGCGTACTGCTCGACCAGGAACTGGTTGAGCGTCGCGAGCAGCTCGGCCTTGCGCATCTTGAATGGCGAGAATCCGAACTGCACGAGCACGGCCTGCAGGAACTCGATCGGCGAGACCTGGGTCTGCGCGACCTGCGCGACGACCACGTCCTTCTCGAGCTCGCGCAGGAAGGTCTCGATCAGCGTGGTCTTGCCGCATCCGATCTCGCCGGTGATGACGACAAAGCCGTCGGTGAACCAGATCGTCGACTCCATGTACGCCTTGGCGCGCGCATGGTGCTTGGAGAGGTACAGAAACGCCGGGTCCGGGCTCAACCGGAACGGCAGTTCCGTCAGCTGGAAATGTTCGAAGTACATGCGTGCCTTTAGGCTAGCACAAGGGCGACATTCGGGCGCCGTTCACGGGCCCACCAGACGCCGCAGTTTCGCGGCCGCGCGGTCACGCTCCCGGCGCGTGGCGCAGACCTGGGTCAGATGCCCCAGTTTGCGGCCCGGTCGCGGCGACTTGCCGTAGTCGTGCCAATGCACGCCGGACAGGCCCCACAGGGCGCGGGCCGGCGGCAGCTTGCCGACCAGGTTCTGCATGACGGCGTACCCGCGCGGGCGCGTGCTGCCGAGTGGCAGGCCGGCAATCGCGCGGACATGGTTTTCGAACTGGCTGGTCTCGGCGCCCTCGATGGTCCAATGGCCGGAGTTGTGCACGCGCGGCGCCAGTTCATTCGCGACAAGCCGGCCGCGCTCGACGAAAAACTCGACGCACAGGATACCGACATAACGCAGTTCCTCGAGCAGCCGCCCGAGATGGCGCTCAGCGATGTGCTGCAGCCGCGCATCGCGGAAGGGCGCGCGCGTCTCGGCCAGGATGCCCCGCTTGTGCACGTTCTCGGCGAGCGGATAGCAGGCAATTCGGCCCGCTCGGTCACGCGCCGCGATCAGCGAGACCTCGCGTGTGAAATGCACGAAGCGTTCGTACAGGAGCGGTCGGCCGCCCAGTTCTTTCCATGCCGTTGCAGCGTCCGCCGGCCGTCGCAACAGGACCTGGCCTTTGCCGTCGTAACCGAGCCGGCGCGTTTTCAATAATCCCGGCGTGCCGAGGGCCGCGACGGCGCGTTGCATTCCGCGCCAGTCGTCGACGGCCGCGTGTGGGGCGACCGGAATGCCGAGTCTCTGGAACAACCGTTTTTCCGAGAGCCGGTCCTGCCCGATCGCAAGCGCACGCGGCGGTGGCCAGACATGCACGATCTTCGCAACGGCGCGCGCCGAGGCGACCGGCACGTTCTCCCAGTCGAATGTCACGACATCGACGGCGCGCGCGAAACGCGCGAGCGCGCGCAGGTCGTCGAAGGCGCCCGTCACGATGGGTGCGACCGCAGCGCCCGGCACGTCGTGGCTGCGGTCGTACATCGTGAAGCGCAGGCCGAGCGGAATGCCGGAAAGTGCCATCATCCGGCCGAGCTGGCCGGCGCCGATAATGCCGATGCGCATGATTCAGCTGCCGGAAGGATCGGGCTTGGCCAGCACTTCGGCAGTCTGGCGCTCGCGGTAGGCGCGCAGCGTATCCAGCAGGGGTGGATGGCGGCCCGCGAGTATCGCGGTCGCGAGCAATGCCGCATTCTTCGCCCCGGGCTCGCCGATTGCGACGGTTGCGACCGGCACGCCGGCCGGCATCTGCGCGATGGACAGCAATGAGTCGAGACCGTTCAGCGCCTTCGATTGGATCGGCACACCGATGACTGGCAGCAGCGTCTTGGATGCCGTCATCCCCGGCAGGTGCGCGGCGCCGCCGGCGCCCGCGATCAGCACTTCGATTCCGCGCGCTGCGGCACCCGAGGCGTATTCGAACAGGAGGTCAGGCGTGCGGTGGGCGGAGACGATCCGGGTTTCGAAGGGCACCGAAAGCGCCGTCAGCAGCTCGGCCGTGTGGCGCATGGTCTCCCAGTCCGAGGACGAGCCCATGATGATGCCGACCAGCGGTTTCATCGCAAAAGTTTAGCACGCGGCCCAAAGGGACCCACCTACGCACGTGCGTAAGTATCTGTTGGGGCAAGGGGTCCGGGCGGTGGGAAGTCCTGAAATACCCCCGCGCCGACAGGGAGTCATGCGGCGCGGGGGGATGCCCGAAAATCAGGGGATGCTTGACACGTTGGGCAACGCGATCAGGCTAGCGCCCTCGGCCCGAGGAGCAACGGGCGTCCGTCGCCGGACGGCGACAAGGCCCAAACGCTGTTCCTGAGGCGACCATTCAGGCGAGGACCTCCCTTCATGAACGACGCAGATGTTGAACCTCGCATCGCCATGCTGCGGAGAGTTGCAATCGCGCTGCTACAGGGCGGCCTGCTGTGGTGGCTGTATCGCGCGGCGGATGCGGCCACCTGGCCGGCGACGAATCGCGGGCTATTCGCGGGC
>CAYZDW010000216.1:0-6513 GCA_964477175.1 uncultured Steroidobacteraceae bacterium
AATGGTGCCGACGGTCGGACTCGAACCGACACGGGTTTCCCCACTAACCCCTCAAGCTAGCGCGTCTACCAATTCCGCCACGTCGGCAACAGGGAAAAGAAATCGTCCAGGTCATTCGCCAGCCGGCGGCGGCGCAGGCGCGGCCGCGGGATCCGACAGCGCAGGCACCGAATCGCCGTCCACGCCCGCGGGCGCAACGGGCTCGGTGACGAGCGTATCGATCAGGCTGTCAGGCTGTTGTGCCTGCGGCCTCGTAGCGTACCAGGCGAGCGACAGACTGGTCATGAAGAACAGCGTCGCCAATACGGCGGTCAGCTTCGAGAAAAATGTCGCGGACCCGCGCGCGCCGAATACCGTTCCGGACGCACCGGCGCCGAAACCGGCGCCCGCGTCGGCGCCCTTGCCCCGCTGGAGCAGCACGAGCCCGACGATTGTGACGCAGAGTATTGCGTGCAGTACTGTGATCAGGTTTTGCAGCATGATTGCCTGTTACTGGGCCGCGCCACGGTCACCTGGCCGCCGCGCAGATCCTCCCGAACTCTTCCGCCTTGAGCGACGCACCGCCGATCAAGCCGCCATCCACATCCGGCTTCGCGAACAGCTCCGCGGCGTTCGACGCCTTGACGCTGCCCCCGTAGAGAACCCGAAGGGAAGTACCGATTCTAGCATCCTTTTTCGCGATTCTGCCCCGGATCAGGGCGTGGACTTCCTGCGCCTGCGCAGGCTGGGCGGTACGTCCGGTGCCGATCGCCCAGACCGGCTCATAGGCCACGACGGCCGCGACGAAACCGGCGACCCCGGCCATGCCCAGCACCGCGTCGAGCTGCCGCGCGACGGCCTCTTGCGTGGCGCCGCGCTCGCGTTCATCGAGGGATTCGCCGACGCACAGGATTGGCACCAGGCCGTGACGGAGCGCCGCGACAAATTTCCGCGCGACCTGCGCGTCGTCCTCCCCATGAAGCGCACGCCGCTCGGAGTGCCCGACGATGACATATCGGCAGCCAACATCCGCGAGCATCGCAGCCGATATCTCGCCGGTATGGGCACCGGCATCCTCCGCGCAAACATCCTGTGCGCCCAGGATGATGGCGCTGCCGCGCAGCCGCTGCGCCACTTCGGGCAGGTAGACGAACGGCGGGCAGACGACGACCTCGGCCGCCCCGGTGCCGGTGTCATGCGTGATCAGCTCGCCGACCAGCCGAACGGCCTCGGCGCGGCTGCCATGCATCTTCCAGTTACCGGCCACCATCGGTCGTCGCATGTCAGGCTGTCGGCGCCGCTGCGCGCACCGCTTCCGCCAGCATCGCAGCGTGCCGGCCGACCGCCTGCGCGTCTTCGCCCTCGACCATCACGCGGATGACCGGTTCGGTGCCCGAGGCACGCAGCACGACGCGGCCGCGACTGCCGAGCGCCTGCTCGACCTTTGCAATGGCTGCCGCGACCGTCGCGTCCGCCGTGGCGTCGAAGCGGCCTGCAACCCGCACGTTGATCAGCTGCTGCGGAAACTTCTGCACGCCGGCCGCGAGTTCCGCGAGCGTCTTGCCGGTTGATTTCATAACGGACAAAACCTGCAGCGCGACGATCAGGCCATCGCCGGTGGTGGTCTTGTCGAGGCACAGCAGGTGCCCCGACGATTCACCGCCGAGGGTGCCACCGTGCGTGCGCAGGAGCTGCAACACGTGGCGATCGCCAACCGCGGCGCGCAGGAATGGTATTCCGAGGTCCGCGAGCGCGACTTCGAGCCCGAGATTGCTCATGACCGTACCGACCACCGGTCCCTTCAGGTCCCCGGCCTCGAAGCGCGCCCGCGCCAGCACGTAGAGCAGCTGGTCGCCGTCGAGACTGCGTCCCAGGTGATCGACCATGACGACCCGGTCACCGTCGCCGTCGAGTCCGATGCCCGCATCGGCGCGAACGCCGGATACGGTGAGCTTCAGCAGGCCCGGGTTGGTCGAACCACAGCCGTCATTGATGTTGCGTCCATTTGGCGAGCAGCCGATCGGTACGATCTCGGCGCCGAGGTCCGCGAGCACGCGCGGCGCGACCTTGTAGGCCGCGCCGTTCGCGCAGTCGATGACCAGCTTGAGCCCGGCGAGTGTCATGCCGTCCGGCAGGGTCGAAGCGCAAAAGGCCTGGTACAGGGTCCGTTCGCTATCGACCCGTGTCGCGCGGCCCAGCGCCCCCGATTCGCGCGTGAGCGCGGGTTCGTCGAGATGCGACTCGATCGCCTCCTCCAGCTCATCGGCCAGCTTGCCGCCCGAGCGATCGAAGAACTTGATGCCGTTGTCGTCAAAGAGATTGTGCGATGCGCTGATGACGGCGCCGAAGTCGCAGTTCAAACGCTGGACCAGGTAGGCGATGCCGGGCGTCGGCAGCGGGCCGGCCAGCAGCACGTCGACGCCGGCCGCGACGAAACCCGCCTCCAGGGCCGATTCGAACATGTAACCCGACAGCCGGGTGTCCTTGCCGACAAGCACGCGGCCGCCATTCGCCGCCAGCACGCGCGCGGCGGCGCCGGCGAGCCGCAATGCGAACTCGGCGGTCATCGGATGCGTTCCGACGCAACCGCGGACCCCATCCGTACCGAAATATCGCCTGGCCATCAGGACCTCCCATGCGGGCCGCCCATCGCAGCGACGATTCTTATGGCGTCGACCGTCGGGCCGACATCGTGCGCTCGGACGATCCGCGCGCCGGCCAGCACCGCGACCGTCGCGAGCGCCACGCTGCCGCCCAGACGTTCGCCGTCCGCGCGGCCGGTCAACTGGCCGATCATGCTCTTGCGCGACAGCCCCGCCAGCACGGGATGGCCTTCCGCCGCGAGTTCCGGCAGGCGGCGCAGCAGCTCGAGATTGTGATCCAGGGTCTTGCCGAAGCCGAAACCCGGATCGATGACGAGCCGCGACACCGAGATGCCCGCCTCGACACAGCGCGCCACGCGGCCACGCAGGAAATCCCGGACTTCGGCCAACACGTCCGTGTATCGAGGCTCCCTTTGCATGGTCCGTGGCTCGCCCCGCATGTGCATCAGGCAGATCGCGACATCCGATTGCGCCACCGCCTCCATGGCACCGGGCCCGCGCAATGCCGACACGTCATTGACCATGGACGCGCCCGCTGCGATCGCCGCGCGCATCACTTCGGGCTTGCGGGTATCCACGGAAACGGGCAATGCCAGGCGCTCCACGAGACACTCGATCACCGGAATCACGCGTCTCAACTCCTCGTCGACGTCCACGGGCGCCGCGCCTGGCCGGGTCGATTCCCCGCCGACGTCGATGATCGCCGCACCCTCGCCGGCCAGCCGTTCGGCCTGGGCCAGCGCGGCTTGCAACTCGAAGAATCGGCCGCCGTCCGAGAACGAGTCCGGCGTCACGTTGAGCACACCCATGACGATCGGAAGATCCAGGTCCAGGGCGTGGCGGCCACACTGAAGTTGCATCGAGGAGTAGCGAGGGTCGAGCGCACGATCGGCGCCAGCCCTGGGCACAGATCTCAGGTCTGGCTGGCCGGCGGGCCGATGACCGGCGCCGGCTGGGCCGCGTCGTGACCGCCAGAAGGAGCTCCGGTGTCTTCCCAATCCTTCGGCGGCCTGGGCTCGCGGCCTGCCATGATGTCCTTGATCTGCTGCTCGTCGATCGTCTCGTACTTGATCAGCGCCGTGGCCATCGCGTTGAGCTTGTCGCGATTCTCGACCAGGATCTTGCGCGCCTGCGCGTAGGCCATGTCGATGACGCGGCGGATTTCCTCGTCGATGGCATGGGTCGTCTCGTCCGAAACCTGCTTGTGCTGCGTCACCGAGTGGCCGAGGAATACCTCGCCCGCTTCCTCCATGTACGACAGCGGGCCGAGCTTCTCCGACAGGCCCCACTTCGTGACCATGTTGCGGGCGAGATTGGTCGCCCGCTCGATGTCGTTCGACGCGCCCGTCGTCACGGCATCCGGGCCGAAACGCAGCTCCTCTGCGATGCGCCCGCCGAACAGGCTCGCGATCTGGTTCTCGAGGCGGCGCTTGCTGTAGCTGTAACGGTCCTCCTCGGGCAGGAACATCGTGACGCCCAGCGTCCTGCCGCGCGGGATGATCGTAACCTTATAGACAGGGTCGTGTTCTGGCAGGCTCACGCCGACGATGGCGTGGCCGGCCTCGTGGTAGGCCGTGTTGAGCTTCTCCTGCTCGCTCATGACCATCGAGCGGCGCTCGGCGCCCATCATGATCTTGTCCTTGGCGCGCTCGAACTCGTCCATCGTGACCAGGCGCTTGTTGGCGCGCGCCGCAAACAGCGCCGCCTCGTTGACCAGGTTCATCAGGTCGGCGCCGGAGAAACCCGGGGTGCCGCGCGCGATGATCGACGGCTTGACGTCCTCGGAGATCGGCACCTTGCGCATGTGGACCTTCAGAATCTGTTCTCGGCCGCGCACGTCCGGCAGCGGCACGACGACCTGGCGGTCGAAGCGGCCCGGGCGCAGCAGCGCCGGGTCGAGCACGTCGGGGCGATTGGTCGCCGCGATGACAATTACACCCTCATTTCCCTCGAAGCCGTCCATCTCGACCAGCAGCTGGTTCAGCGTCTGTTCGCGCTCGTCGTGGCCGCCGCCGAGGCCGGCGCCGCGATGGCGGCCGACCGCGTCGATCTCATCGATGAACACGATGCACGGCGCGTGCTTCTTGGCTTGCTCGAACATGTCGCGCACGCGCGAGGCGCCGACGCCGACGAACATCTCGACGAAATCCGAGCCGGAGATCGTGAAGAACGGCACCTTGGCCTCGCCGGCGATCGCACGCGCGAGCAAAGTCTTGCCGGTACCCGGCAAGCCGACCATCAGCACGCCCTTCGGGATCTTGCCGCCGAGCTTCTGGAACTTGGCCGGATCCTTCAGGAAGTCGACGATCTCGCCGACCTCCTCCTTGGCCTCGTCGATCCCGGCGACGTCGGCGAAAGTCGCCTTGACCTGGTCCTCGGACAGCAGCCGCGCCCGGCTCTTGCCGAACGACATCGCGCCACGGCCTCCCGCGCCGCCCTGCATCTGGCGCATGAAGTAGATCCATACGCCGATCAGCAACAGGATCGGGAAGGAGGATACGAACAGCTGCAGCAGGAAGGACTGGCGCTCGGGCGGCGCCGCGTCGAAGGCCACGCTCTTCTTGTGCAGCAGGCCGATCAGCACCGAGTTTTCGGTTTCGGGGTTGTAGGTGACGTACTGTTCGCCGTTGGCGCGCGCCCCGACGATCGAGTCGCCCTTGAACGTCGCCGATCGGATCGCGCCGGACTCGACCTCGGCGAGGAACTGCGAGTACTTCAGCGGTTCGGGCGCGCTCGCGCGCTGGCCAAAGTTGGAGAACACCGCGAGCAGTACGATCGCGATGACCATCCAAAGGACGATGTTCCGCGTCAGATCGTTCAAGCGGCCGCTCCTGGCGTCGCGTTCGTCGCAGTCCGATTTCCGGTTTGGACTGCGGTAACAGAGGGGTAGTTCGACATTACTACGACCGGGGTTTCCTCGCCACCAAATAGGCCTCGGAACTGCGCTGCCGCGATGCCCTGGGCTTGCGGATCCGAACCTGGCTGAAGTGTTTGCGTGCGTCGGCCAGCAACTCCCGGAAACCGGCGCCCTGGAACAGCTTCATCACGAGCACGCCGCCGGGACCCAGCACCTGGCGCGAGAAATCGAGCGCGAGCGTTTCGAGATCCGCAGCGCGTGCCTGGTCGACGACGTCCACGCCACTCATGTTGGGGGCCATGTCGGACATCACAAGGTCCACGCGCCGGCCAGCGAGTTTGGCGAGCAGCGCGTCGAGCACCGGCTGCTCGCGGAAATCGCCCTGCAGGAAGGTCACACCCGGCAGTTCGTCCATTGCCAGCAGGTCAACGGCGATCACGGTACCGCGCCCGGCGAGCGCGCGCGCCGCGAACTGGCTCCAGCCACCCGGCGCAGCACCCAGGTCGACAATCACCGCACCCGGGAAAATGAGCCGTTCGGCGCGATCGATTTCCTCGAGCTTGAAGGCGGCCCGCGAGCGCCAGCCCTCCTGCTGCGCGCGCTGCACGTAGGGATCGTCGAAGTGCTCGCGCAGCCATCTCCCGCTCGACTTGCTGCGCGGGCTCATGAACGGGTCCCCGGATGCAGACCTATAATACGGACCCCTGTCATCCAGACATGGCTCTCGATAATCCAGGCATGGCTCTCACCGATCGCCAGAAAAAACACCTGCGGCGCCTCGGGCACGCGTTGCACCCGCTCGTGCTGGTCGGCCAGCGTGGCCTGACCGGGGGCGTCATCAGCGAACTCGACCGGGCCCTGCATGATCATGAACTGGTCAAGGTCCGGGCTCGTGTCGGCGATCGTGAAAATCGCGATTCGGTGCTTGCCAGGCTCGCGGCTGACTCGGGTTCCGAACTGGTCCATCAGATCGGGAATGTAGGATTATTCTACAAGAGAAACAATAAGTTAAATAAGATTCTTCTTCCAGATTCTTGAATCATCTGACACGCACCGCGAGGATCTCGAAGCCGT
>CAYZDW010000217.1:0-4346 GCA_964477175.1 uncultured Steroidobacteraceae bacterium
CGACGGGCCTGCTGTAAGCTCTGCCTCCGGCTGGCCGTTCAATCGACCTTCGTCAGCCACAGGGTCTCGCGGCGCTCACTGTCGCGCGATGATCGAGCGCAGATCAGTCTCTGCGCGGCGCAGGTGGCGCCAGGGGCGCCCCGGTCGATGCCGCGCCAGCCTGGTCATCAGGCTGTCCGCCGCGGATTCTCCCAGGCCGTAGTCGACGAGCCAGGCTCTGCAGCGCTCCGGCGGAAAGTAAAGCCGGACCTGGTGCAGCAAATCGAGCAGGTCGAAGGACGCCATCCTCGTCCCTGCGATGCCGCGGGGAAAGATGCGGCTGTACGCCATGTCGATCACATGAAACGCCGGCACGCCATGGACCGGAAACGACGCCAGGATATTCCTCGGCACGAAGGCGCCGTGCGACACGCCGCTGTCGTGCATGCGCCGGGCCAGCTGGAACAGGGGCGCCAGGTCCGTGACCGCGCCCGGTTGCTGCAACAACACATCGAGCGCCGCGACATCGACAATCTCGCGGGTGGCGAGCAGCTCGTAGCGGCCGTGCAGGTGGTGGCGGCCCCGCGTCCACGACAGCGGTTCCGAACAGGGAATTCCGTGCCGGACCAGGTGCGAAAGCGCCCGGTATTCCCGATCGGCGCGATACGACAGCAGCAATCGACGCGCGGGATCGTGGAAAGGTCGCTGGCGGTACATCTTCATGACCGCGCGGCCGCCGTCTGGTATCGGTTCCGACCAGATCAGCGTGCCGAACTCGACCTTGATCAGCACCTGTCCAGGCGCCGCGCCAAAATCGCCAGTCCCGCCTTGCACAGAGTCGCCCTCGCCTGGCCAAACGCCCCTGGCCATCACCCGCGGCCGTTGTCCTTGACGATCAGGGCATAGCGGTGGCCGGAGCCGATGCGCGACAGCGGCGGGGCATCGACGAGCCGGGCTCCATATTCACGGGCAAGTTCGGCGACGCGCGCCGTCATCATCGTCATCTTCGGCGCCTTGCGGTTGAAGGGCCTGCGCATCCGGCGCAGCGTGTTCTTCAGCGAATAGTGGTCAAAGAAGGTCATGATCACGAAGCGCCGCGAGACCCTGAGCAGTTCCTTCAGCAAGCGCTCGCGCTCGGTGGCGGTCGGCAGGTGATGCGACAGGCGCACGCAGATGGTCCCGTCCACGCCTGCGTCCCGCAATGGAATGTGGAATGCGGAGGCCGTCATCCAGATCCGGGGCGTTGCAACCGACGACTCAACACGCCCGAAAAGAATCTGCCCGATCGCGATATCGGCCTCGATCACGAGCTCGGTCGAGTCCGCAAAGGCCGGTGTCAGGCGGCCGCCGCCGCACGGCAGGTCGAGGATGATGCGGGACCGGCCGACCCTTTCGATGTGCCGCCGGATCAGCTCGTACTCGCGCCGCGTGCTGCTGCGCTTCAGGAGCTGCTGGCGGTAGTCCAGGTTGTAGGCCGCGGCGCGGTCGACGCGCTCGTATTCGCCCTGGTAGGCGGCACTCTGCGCGCTCGCCTGCGGCTCGCCCCAGGTTTCCGACGTGCCGCGAATGGCGAGCAGGGGGATGCCCTCGCGTAGCGAATAGGTGGCGCCGCAACCGGTACAGCTGAGGCCAGTGGACCCGATCGCAAGGCTCGCCTTGCAAGCTGGGCAGATCAGCACGCCCGTCAATGCCTCGAACCCGGCGCTTTTGCCGGCCCCGGCGTTCGGTGACGAAGTCATCGCGCACGCGCTCCTTCCCGGCATTTTCACATGAAAACAATGGCTGGTGTGGGCACCGCGTGGCGATATCTGCCCATACGCCGCGAATATCGCGGCGCTGGTCAGGCCCCGGTTTCCGGATGATGGCCTGGTGATGGTCGATTCCCACACCGCGGCGCAAGGCGCCTGGCTGCGGCTCGCCCGCGCGCCCGGCATCGACGCTTGCGTCGCGAGGTCGCTCCTGGCGCTTTTCGGCGGGCCGGCCGCGCTACTGGCCGCGACCGCGGCAGAGCTGGCCGCAGCCGGCGTCGCGCCCGACGGCCGCCGCGCGCTCATGCATGCAGACGAGTCGGCGCTCGAACGCGACCTCCGCTGGCTCGAGGAGCCTGGCCGCACGCTGCTCACCGCCGATGATCCGCGCTTCCCGCCGCAGCTCTGCGTGGTCGCCGGCGCGCCACCGGCGCTGTTCGTGCTGGGTGACCCGACCGCGCTTGCGCTGCCGCAGGTTGCGATCGTCGGCAGCCGCGCTGCCACGGCAGCGGGCCGCGAGACAGCCTTCGAGTTCGCCGGGCGCCTGTCGGCCGCCGGACTTGCGATCACGAGCGGCCTCGCTACCGGCATCGACGCGGCGGCGCATCGGGGGGCAATTGCCGCGGGAGGCACCACCATCGCGGTCTGCGGCACGGGGCTTGACCAGGTCTATCCTGCCGAGCACGTTGCGCTCGCCGCCGGCATCGCCGCGCAGGGCGCGCTGGTCTCGGAGTTCTCGACCGGCACGGCGCCGCTCGCGTCCAACTTCCCGCGCCGCAACCGGCTGCTCTCCGGACTCGCACGCGGCGTGCTCGTCATCGAAGCGGCTGCGCGTTCGGGTTCGCTGATCACGGCCCGCCTTGCCGGCGAGCAGGGACGCGAAGTGATGGCGGTGCCCAGCTCGATACATAACGCGCTCGCGCGCGGTTGTCATCGCCTGATCAAGGACGGTGCGGCACTCATCGAGACGCCCGAGGACGTGCTCGCCGCGCTGGGCCTCCGGGTCCTCGCCGAGCCCGCTGCCACGACTCCCCAAACCACGGGCGGGGCTCGCAATTCCTGCGGCGAGTTGGACAGCGCGGGAGAAATGCTGTTGAATGCGCTCGGTTTCGAGCCGGCGGATCTCGACAAACTGGTTGAAAGAACGGGCTTTCCGGTCCATGCCGTCGCCTCGATGCTGCAAATGCTCGAACTGGAAGGTCGGGTCGAGTCGCTTGCCGGCGGGCGTTACAGCCGGACTCCACCGAGGCAGGACCGATGAAGGAAAGCGTTCTCGACATCCTGATCCACCTGTTCGAGAACTTCCTGGACGCCGATGACGACACCGCGCCGAGTCGGGACGCGCTGAAGCAGGAACTGGAACAGGCCGGATATCCGGAGCCCGACATCGAGCGCGCACTGGCGTGGCTCGAGAGCCTGGCCGCCGATCCGGACCGGGCCATGAGCGAGGGTACCGCGCGCGCGGTGCGGGTGTTCAGCGGCCAGGAACAGGTGCGTCTCGACACGGACGTGCGCGGTTACCTGCTGCACCTGGAAAATCTCGGAATTTTGTCGGCCGCACAGCGCGAGGTCGTCATCGACCGGCTGCTGGCGCTCGAGGCCGACGACATCGACATAGAGCAGCTCAAGTGGGTGGTCCTGATGGTGCTGTTCAGCCAGCCCGGCCAGGAAAACGCCTACCAGCGCATGGAGGATCTGGTGTTCGTCGACCGGCGGGATGCGATGCACTGAGCGCCGGCGACGCGCGTCGGCCAGTGAGCCGCGGCCGGGCCCGCGGCTTTGGCGTCTTTAGGGACTACAGGAACGAATCGAAGAAATGAGCGCGAATCTCGTCATCGTCGAATCGCCCGCCAAGGCGAAGACCATCAAGAAGTACCTCGGCCCGGACTTCGAGGTGCTCGCCTCGTATGGCCATGTCCGCGACCTGATCGAGAAGGAAGGCGCGGTCGACCCGGAGCGGGACTTCGAGATGAAGTACCAACTCATCGACAAGAACCGCCCGAAAGTGGATGCGATCGAACGTGCGATGCGCAAGGCGAGCGCGTTGTACCTCGCGACCGACCCCGACCGCGAGGGCGAGGCGATCTCGTGGCACCTGTCCGAGATCCTGCGCGAGCGCGGCGTTCTGGACGGCAAGGACCTGCGCCGCGTGCGCTTCTACGAGATCACCAAGAATGCCGTGCGTGCGGCCATCGATCAGGCCGAGGGGCTCAATGAAAACCTCGTCAACGCGCAGCAGGCCCGCCGCGCGCTCGACTACCTGGTCGGCTTCAATCTGTCCCCGCTCCTGTGGAAGAAGATCAAGCCGGGGCTTTCGGCCGGCCGCGTCCAGAGCGTCGCGCTGCGGCTGATCTGCGAGCGCGAGGAGGAGATCGCGCGCTTCGTCCGCCAGGAGTACTGGACCATCGAGGCCGATGCTGACAGGGACAAGGCGCGTTTCCCGGCGCGACTGATCGAGTACCGCGGCGAGAAGGTCGAAGCCGACACGCAGAAAGGCCGCTTCACGATCACGGGCGAAACGCAGGCCCGCGAGGCCGAGCGCACGATCATCGCCGCCGCGGGCGGCGTGCTGACGGTCGACACTGTCGAGCGCAAGCCGAAGCGCCGCAATCCACCGCC
>CAYZDW010000218.1:0-3333 GCA_964477175.1 uncultured Steroidobacteraceae bacterium
GCAACGACCATGAGGTCCGAGAATCCATTCATGACTTTCGGATGGTCCTTGAAGTCCTCGGTCGTCTGGACCATGCCGAGGATCCGCACGAAGCGCTTGACCTTCGACAGATCGCCGACGGTCGCCTTGATGGTCGCGAGCATGCAGAGACCCACGCGCTCGGCCGAGCGCACGCCCTCCTCGAGCGTCAGGTCGCGGCCAAGCTTGCCGGTCTTCAGCGTCTCGCCGCATTCGCCGTGGCCCGACAGGAACAGCAGGTTGCCGGTGCGCACCGAGGTGACGTAAGTCGCAACGGGCTTCGGAGCATCCGGCAATGCAAAACCCGCCGCGACAAGGCGCGCCTCGGGCGAGTTCGGGCCCGGCCCGCCTAGCGCGAGCGGGGGCCATAGCAACGCCATGGTCAACAACACTTTATTCATGACTATCTCAACCTTGAAACCTAACGGACTCCGGTCCACGTACCCTGGGGCGCACGACGACCGTTCCCGCCAGTTTGTCATGCCATCCCTGCTTGCGCGGGTCGAAGGCCACCCAGATGAGTCCGATGAACAATGGGATCGTCGATACAAAGTAACCCAGGTAGCGGCCGATCAGCTGCCCGATGCTGGGCTTGCCGCCCGTCCGCGCATCGACGATGCGCGCCGAGATTGCCATCTTGCCGGGCGTCGCCTGGCGATAGAACCAGAACAGGAGGACGGCGGCGGCTGGCAAAACCCACGAGATCAGAAAATCGGCGGGGCCTTGGATCAACCCCGGATTAGTCCAATAGCTGCTGCCATAGATCCAGCTAACCAGTGGCAAGCAAAGGAACGCGACGAGCAACGAGTCGATTAACGCAGCGCCGACCCGCGGCCAGAAGCCCACATATTCGAGATCATCGGAAGCCGGCAGTCTCACGACGGTCTCTTGTAGGAGCTTGGGTGGCGTGAGACTACTCCCGATTGTCAGCACCCGCCACCTCGCAGCATGATGGCAACCTGTGGCCATCGTCACCAGGGAAGGACTTGATGAGCAATACCGAAAAGCAGTGCGAGGCTTCGCGTTCCGCGGACTGCCCCGCAGCGCCGCAGGTACCCGTGTCGGAGCGCTTCGAAGCACGCCGTGCCGTGATCGGCGACGGCTTCGAGATCCGCCGCGCGGTCCCGAACCGGCATCGGCGCATGGTCGGCGCCTGGTGTTTTCTCGATCATGCGGGCCCCGTGGACTATGCAGCGGGCGATGGCCTCAACATTGGCCCGCACCCGCACATCGGCCTGCAGACCTTCACCTGGATGATCGAGGGCGAGGTGCTCCACCGCGACAGCCTGGGCTGCGAACAGTTGATTCATCCGGGGCAGGTCAACCTGATGACGGCCGGGCGCGGCATCGCGCACTCGGAGGAGTCGCCGACCGGTCGCGCGGGTCGCTTTCATTCCACGCAGCTCTGGATTGCGCTGCCGGATATGGAGCGCAATCGCGAGCCGGACTTCCGCCACTATCCGGAACTGCCAGTCATCGAACGCGGCGGCTTCCGCATCACCGTGCTCGCGGGCGATTGTGCCGGCGAGCGGTCGCCCGCCAAGGTTTACACGCCGCTCATCGGGCTCGACATCGCCACGCGCGGATCTGCGCGGATGGCATTGCCGCTCAATCCATCATTTGAGCATGCGGCGCTGACACTCGAGGGCGTACCGACCTTGAATGGCGAACTCCTCGAACCGGGCACTTTCCTCTACCTGGGCACCGGTCGCGATTCGCTCGAGCTCGCCTCGGCCGCGCCGTCGCGGATGCTGCTGATCGGCGGCGCGCCGTTCGGCGAGGAAATCCTTCTGTGGTGGAACTTCGTCGCACGCACACCCGGGGAGATGGAAGCCGCAACACGCGACTGGATCGAAGGCCGCCGCTACGGCCAGGTCCAGGGCGCCAGGGGCAAGCCGCTCATCGCGCCGGATCTAAAGGGCTTGCATCTCAGGGGAGCACGCTCATGAATCGCATCGCATCGGCCGTCGTCACACCGGCGGGGCCGAATTATACGCAACGCATCGCGACCGGCGGTTTCGAGCTCTCGGCCGACGAGCCCGTATCGGCCGGGGGACGGCATGCGGGGCCGGGTCCTTACAACCTGCTGCTCGCGAGCCTCGGCGCCTGCACGTCGATCACTCTCAAGATGTATGCCGACCGCAAGGGCTGGGACATCGGCACGCTGAAAGTCGCGCTCACGCTATCGAAAGACATCGACGGCAACACTTTCATCGAAAGGAAACTCGCCTCGGACGCACCGCTAGCCGTTGAACAATGGACGAAGCTCCTCGAAATCGCCGGTAAGACACCCGTAACCAAATCGCTGGTGGCCGGTGCAAAGATCACGACCACGCGCGCCGAGACCTGAAGCCATGCGTAAAATCCTGGCCGTTCACGATGCCCATCCGCCGCACTGGGTCGGTGACGGCTTTCCAGTGCGGTCGATCTTTAGCTACGACAGCCTCGGGCGCGAGCATCTGAGCCCCTTCCTGCTGCTCGACTACGCGGCACCAAGAAACTTCGAGCCTGCGGCAGAGCGCCGCGGCGTCGGCGAACATCCGCACCGTGGCTTCGAAACCGTCACGATCGTCTACCAGGGTGAACTCGAACACCGGGATTCGGCCGGCAATGGCGGGCGGATCGGCCCGGGCGACGTGCAATGGATGACGGCCGCTTCCGGGATCATTCATGAGGAGTTTCACTCCGAGCAGTTCACGCGCGCGGGCGGCACGATGGAAATGATGCAGCTCTGGGTCAATCTGCCGGCCAGGGACAAGATGTCGCCGCCGGGCTATCAGACGCTGCTGGACCGCGACATTCCGTCGGTCCCACTACCCGGTGACGCGGGTCGGGTGCGCGTGATCGCCGGCGAATTCGCCGGGCACAAAGGTCCCGCCAGGACTTTCACGCCGATCAATGTCTGGGATCTGAGATTGAAGGCCAGCACGACGGCAACAATCGCGACGCCGGAGGGCCACACGACGGCGCTCGTCCCGATGCATGGGCGCGTAGTGGTCAACGGCACGCGGTCCGTCGCCGAATCGCAACTCGTGATACTCGATCGCTCTGGCGGTGATTTCACGATCGCCGCGGAGGCCGATGCAACGCTCTTGCTGTTGAGCGGCGAGCCGATCGATGAACCCGTGGTCGGCTATGGCCCGTTCGTCATGACGAGCGAACGCGAGATCGCCCAGGCGATACGCGATTTCCAGAGCGGAAGATTCGGACGGCTCTCGGGATCGGCCTAGGCAGCCGGCTGACGTCCCAGGAAATCCATCTTGCCGAGTTCGATGCCGTTGTGGCGCAGGATGTTGTAGGCCGTCGTCACGTGGA
>CAYZDW010000219.1:0-3755 GCA_964477175.1 uncultured Steroidobacteraceae bacterium
TGTCAGTCCAGGCGCCGGCGGGCAGCCTGGGCGGGCCGCCGGCCCGGAGATCGCTGCCGATCTCGAATGTGCCGGGCCGCTGTCCCCGAGTGGACTGGCCAAGCGCATCGCCCGCGGCGAGACCGAGCAGCAGGCCCCGGTAGCGATCGCGCGGCTCGCCGGATGGTGGCGCCGGCGCCGCCATTGGCATTGGATCCGTCAGGGGCGCGATCGCAGCGCGTGGTCGCAGCGAACGCCAGTCGCGCACGTAGTCGCTTTGCGCTTCCGTTTCCGGAACGCTGGGCCAGGACCGGGACCGCGTGCTTCCGCGCCAAAGCTCGTTCAGGCGCGTCAGCGCTTCCTCGCCGGGCAGCCCGCCGCGTGCAAGCCAGCATCCAGCCACGAGATTGGTGCGGCCGATGCCGGCGCGGCAATGCAGGTAGATGCGCCTGCCCTCGGCCAGGGCCGAATCCAGCTCGTCCAGGATCTCTTCCATGTGCCCTGCGGATTCGGGTAGACCGTAATCGCGGATGGGCTTGCGCAGGTAGATCACCGCATCGCGCGCGTAGGGCCCGGGCAACAGATTCTCGTAAGCGTCGAGCTCGCCGGGTTCGGTCAGGTCGATGAAGCAGTCGATGCCCGCATCGAGCAGCAGCCGCAGCCGATCGAGCGTCGACTCCTCGGTGGTCCCTGTCGGGTACTCGCCTGCGAGCATCCGCCCTGGCACGACCCAGTAACTGTTGGGTAGCGGCGGCGGCAGCGGCGCCACTTCAGGAGCCGGGGCCGGCCAGTGCCCGCTCGCGTCCCGCGAAATCAAACGCGCGCGGATCGGCGAGATGCGAAGGCTCGATATTGCACAGCGCCGTGAAGATGCTGCCAACGCGCCGGGGGTGCTCGCGGTCCCATGCCGCGAGCATGCGGCCAATGGCCGCGCGCTGCGCGCGCGCATAACGCGCGATTTCGCGCTCGGGCACGTAGCACATCGGCCGGATCAGGACATTGCTGCCGTCGTCGCGGTGATGCCCCAGCGCGATCCGCGTCCGGCTGCAGAGCCCGCATTGGGTGCGTCCTTCGGGCAGCACATGGGCCGGGAATCCTGGCTGCTTCTGGTCCATGTTGACTGCGCAGAGGTCGAAGCGGACCGGCGCCGCGCGTTGCAGCGACAGCAGCATGTCGAGCAACGTGTAGGAATCCTTGCCGCCCGACAGGCAGACCATCACGCGGTCGCCCTCGCCGATCATGTTGAAATCGGCGATCGCCTTGCCGACCAGGCCGCGCAGCCGCGCGCCGAGGCGCCGGAAGTTGGCCGAGGTTTCCTTGAGCAGCGGGATCACGCTGATATTCTAGAAGTCGGTGACGTATTTGCGCTCGAGATAGCGCAGGAATGGCGCCGCCGACAGTGGCCGGCCGGTCGCGTGTTCGACGAGTTGCGGCACGCCCATCTTGGCGCCCAGCGAGTGCACCCTTTCGCGCAGCCATGCGAGCAGCCCGCCGAACTGGCCCGCGGCGATCTCGGCCTCGATGCCCGGATGTTGTTCCCTGATCGCCTCCCAGAGCTGCCCCGAGATCACGGCCCCGACGCCGTAGGACGGAAAGTGACCGAAGGAACCGAGCGCCCAGTGAATGTCCTGCAGGCATCCTTCCAGGTCCGACGCCGGCACGCGCCCCAGGCGGTCGGCCGAGAGTTCGTTCCAGGCCTCGCGCAGGTCCTTCACGGCCAGTTCACCCGAAAGCAGGCGGCGCTCGAGCTCGTAACGCAGCCCGATGTGGGTCTGGTAGGTCAGCTCGTCCGCGTCCATGCGATTCGGTCCGCGCTCGACTCGATTCAGGTGACGATAGAGGTTGTCCTCGGACCATTCGGGACCCGCCGCGCCATAGTGCTTTTCAAGCAGCGGCCGCAGCCAGGTCACGAACGCGCGGCTGCGGCCGACGATCATCTCGAGCAGCAGCGACTGGCTCTCTTCCAGCGCCATGCCGCGGTCCTGGCCCACCGGCTGGTCGATCCACTCGGCCGGCAGGCCGAGGTCGTACAGCGCCTGGCCGGTTTCGTGCAGCGCGCCCAGCAGGCCCTGGAACGGATCTTTGAGGTCGAATCGCGTGGTGACCCGGATGTCGCCCGGCACGCCCTCGGTAAATGGGTGGTCGCTTTCGTCGAAACGGCCGCGGTCGAACGGGAAGCCCAGCGCCTTCATGACGTCGGTGCAAAGGCCACGCTGGCGGCTGACCGAGAAGCGACCCTCGATCCTTGCGGCGGGTTTCCCGGCCTGGACCTCGATGGCCTCGGTCACGAGCGTCGGCAGCCGCTGCATTAGCGGCGTGAAGATCGCGTCGATGTCCCGCGACAGCAGTCCCGGCGTGAATTCGTCGGCGAGCGCGTCCCAGGGATCCAGCCCGAAACGCTGGGCCAGCAATTCGGCCTTGCTGCGCGTGAGCTTGACGACCTCGTCGAGATGCGGCGCCAGCACGCCGAAGTCGTTCTGCTCGCGGGCTTCGCGCCAGCGCGCCTCGGCGAGCGCGACGGCGCGCGCGATGCGCGCAACGAGCGACGGTGGCGTCGCGATCGCGTGGTCGTGCAGGCGACGCATCTCGCGCAGGTTCGCGCTCTGCCAATCGGCCAGCACGCGTGCATTGGCGTCCGCGCGGTCGAGCAGGCGCGAGATGCGCGGCGACACCAGCAGCGTGTGGCATTCGATCTGCAACGCGGCGAGCTGGTCGCCGCGCACGTCCGCGCTGCTACGCGGCATCGTGACCGCTGCGTCCCAGCGCAGGACCGCGAGCACCCCGCGAAACGCGTGCAGGCGGCGAAACTCCTGTTCGAGCTGCTGATAAGGCGTCGCCGTCGCCATTCCCGGACTCCTCCGCCCACGCGCCAGCGCCGGGAAATGCCGGCCTGACCCCCGGCGCGCGCCGGGTTCGGGCATCCTCGATCGGACGACCGGCGGCTGGACTGGCAGCCCCGGCCTCTCGAGATGCGCCCGCAGGAACTGCGGGGCGGTTCTTCAGTGCAAAATTCTATCAGCCAGGGCTGCCGGCACCCGTACCAGCGATTATAAATACATTATTTTTCAATGATATGCGATGGATCGGCGTGGCTTGACACCGGCGGCGGTGCAGCAGCCCGCAGGCGATCGATGAGCCCCGACAGGTAATGCGGCGAACGGTGGTCCCTGGCCACCAGCGTGTAGACCGCCGGCACGACGAACAGCGTCAGGAACACCGAGATGGTCGTGCCGAAGAACACCACGACACCGATCGGTTCCCGCTGCTCGGCGCCTGCCCCGCTCGCGAGCAGGAACGGCAGCGACCCGAAAGCCGTGCACAGGCTGGTCATGAGCACCGGGCGCAGCCGGATCGCCGCCGCGCGGACGACCGCTTCGACCCGTCCGAGGCCCCGGTCGCGCAGCTGGTTGGCAAACTCGACGATCAGCACGCCATTCTTCGCCGCGATGCCGATCAGCATGATCATCGCGATCTGGCTGAACACGTTGAGCGACATGTGGCGGCCCGCCAGGTTGTAGATCGCGAGGCCCGCGATGGCGCCAATCAGGGCGAGCGGCACGGTCGTCATGATGACAGCCGGTTGCTTGAAGCTCTCGAACAGCGCGGCGAGCACCAGGAATACGATCGCGATCGCGAACACGAAGGTGGACCAGAACTGGCCCTGGGTGCGCTGGTATTCCCGCGACTCGCCGTCGAAGGACAGGCGCGCCGCAGGCGGGAGTTCCTTCGGCACCAGTTCCTGGAAGTAGGCCACCGCCTCGCCCAGCGTGTGGCCG
>CAYZDW010000220.1:0-3485 GCA_964477175.1 uncultured Steroidobacteraceae bacterium
ACACTCGCGGCTGATCATCCTGGGTTCCGGGCCCGCGGGCTATTCGGCTGCGGTCTACGCCGCGCGCGCCAATCGCAAGCCATTGCTCGTGACCGGGCTTGAGCAGGGCGGGCAATTGATGACGACGACCGAGGTGGACAACTGGCCGGGTGACGTCGAGGGCCTGCTGGGTCCGGACCTGATGGACCGCATGCGCCGGCATGCGGAACGATTCGGTGTCGAGCTCGCGCATGACCAGATCACCCGGGTCGACCTCGGCCAGCGACCATTCCTGTTGGCCGGCGAAAACGGGGAGTATCGCTGCGATGCGCTCATCGTCGCGACCGGCGCCTCGGCCCGCTATCTCGGACTCGATTCCGAGACGCGCTACCGCGGCCGTGGCGTTTCGGCCTGCGCGACCTGCGACGGTTTCTTTTTCCGCGACCAGCAGGTCGCGGTGGTCGGCGGCGGCAACACGGCCGTCGAGGAAGCGATCTACCTGGCCAACCTGGCCTCGCACGTGACGCTCGTTCACCGCCGCGACAAGTTGCGCGCCGAAGCGATTCTGCAGGATCGCCTGTTCGCGCTGACCGACCAGGGCAAGGTGTCGTTGCTGTGGAATCACGTCGTGGACGAGGTGCTGGGCGGCGACCAGGGCGTGACCGGTGTGCGCGTGAAGCACGCTGGCAATGGCGCGACAAAGGATCTCGCCGTCACGGGGCTTTTCATCGCAGTCGGCTACACGCCGAACACCGGCTTGTTCGAGGGACAGCTCGAGATGCGAAACGGCTACATTGTCGTCAAGGCCGGCCTGTCGGGTGACGCGACCGCGACCAGCATGCCAGGCGTCTTTGCGGCAGGTGATGTCGCCGACCATGTCTACCGGCAGGCCGTCACCTCGGCCGGCACCGGTTGCATGGCCGCACTCGATGCGGATCGTTTTCTGGAGCGGCAGGTCGCCGGCGGCTGACAAGTGGCCGCGCGCGTTGCCCGGTCGCTGCACGACGTCGATGCGGGGCAATGGAATGCGCTGATCGGCGACGGCGCCCCGTTCCTGCGTCATGAGTTCCTGCTCGCCCTCGAGCAATCCGGCTGTGCGACGCCGGAAACCGGCTGGGACGCACACCATCTGCTGATGACGGACGCGCGCGGCGAACTGATCGGCGCGCTGCCGTTGTATCTGAAGCCGCACTCCTGGGGCGAATTCGTGTTCGACTTCGCCTGGGCCGAGGCCTACCTGCGGGCCGGCCTGCGTTATTACCCACGGCTGGTTTCTGCGGTGCCGTTCACGCCGGTCACCGGTCCGCGGCTGCTGGCTCCGGACGCGGGCGCGGCAACACGCCGGGCCCTGATCGAGGCGGCGCGCGATCTGGGGCGCGCGCTGTCGGCTTCCTCTCTTCACGTCCTGTTCCCAGACTCCGCCGGTCGGACGGAACTCGAGGCCGCCGGGCTATTGCGCCGTCTCGACTGCCAGTTCCACTGGCACAACGCGCATTACGGCAGCTTCGACGACTTCCTCGCGGGATTCACGGCTGAGAAGCGCAAGAAAATACGGCGCGAGCGGCGTCGGGTCGCCGAAGCCGGCATCGCGCATACGACGCTGCACGGGGGCGACCTCGATGACGCGCTGATCGGGAGTGTTTACAACCTGCACGCGCAGACCTTCGCACGCTACGGCAACCCGCCCTACCTGAACGTCGAATTCTTCCGCTGCCTCGCGCGCACGATGCCGCAATCGCTGGTCGTTGAACTCGCGACGCGCCACGGCGAAGCGATCGCCTGCGCGGTGTCCCTGCGCGGCAACGACACGCTTTACGGCCGTTACTGGGGCGCGAGCGGCGATCATCACAGCCTGCATTTCGAGACCTGCTATTACCGAGGCATCGAGTACTGCATCCGCGAGCGCCTCGCCCGTTTCGAGCCCGGCACGCAGGGTGAACACAAGCTGCAGCGCGGCTTCATGCCGGCGCCGGTCTGGTCGCTGCACGAGATTGCCGATCCGCGCTTCGCCGCCGCCATCCGCGACTGGCTGGCCCGGGAAAGGAGTCGCCGGCGGGCTTACCTGCGCGCGGCGGCGAGCCACCTGCCCTTCCGGCGCGCCGACATCCCGGATAGGCTGCCAGCCGATGTCCGGAATTGCCTGGCTTCAGAAGACTGATCCACCCGAGGCGCTCCCCGCCACGTCGCACGCATTGCGCGAGCCGAACGGGCTGCTCGCGGTCGGCGGCGCGCTGACCCCGGAGTGGCTCATCCATGCCTACCGCCACGGTGTGTTTCCCTGGTACTCGGCCGAGCAGCCGATCCTCTGGTGGGCGCCCGATCCGCGCGCCGTGCTGCTGCCGGAGGAGTTCAGGATCTCGCGCAGCCTGGCCCGCTCGATCCGCAATCGCGGCTACACGACACGCATCGACACCGCGTTCGAGGCGGTTGTCGAGGCCTGCGCGGGTCCGCGTCGCGGCATCGCCGGAACCTGGATCACGCGCGACATGCGGGCAGCCTACGTCGCGCTCCATCGTCGCGGCCTGGCGCATTCAGTCGAGACCTGGCGCGGGGATCGCCTGGTCGGCGGGCTTTACGGCGTTGCACTGGGCCGCGCATTTTTTGGTGAATCCATGTTCATGCGCGAAAAGGACGCATCCAAGGTCGCGCTCGAGCGCCTGACGCGCGAATGCCTGCGGCTCGACGTGGCGCTGATCGATTGCCAGCTGCCGAGCCCGCATCTCGCGAGTCTCGGCAGCCGGAATCTGCCGCGCACTGGGTTCGAGTCGCTGCTGGCCGGATTGGTCGACGCTGACACCTCCCTGTGGCGCGAATAAGACACGGAATTGCATGCCGGGACGGGCTGCGTCACAATCCGCGCGGTTTCCGCTACAGCGACGGGAAGGAATGGCAAAGGAAGAAGCAATTCAAATGGAGGGTGAGGTCGTCGAGACCCTCCCCAATACGACCTTCCGCGTCCGGCTGAAGAACGACCACATTGTGACTGCCCACATTTCGGGCAAGATGCGCAAGCACTACATACGGATCCTGACCGGGGACAACGTCACGGTCGAGTTGACGCCCTACGATCTCACGAAGGGCCGCATCATCTATCGCGCGCGCTGACGCGCGCTCAGTCCTGCCCCAGCAATTCGGGCGCGCGTGCCGGCCGACACTCCAGCGCGAGGCCCTCGCCGTCCTTGCCCAGAGACACCCTGACGCTGCCGCCGCCGGCCAGGCGTCCGAACAGAAGTTCTTCCGCCAGCGGACGCTTGACGTGTTCCTGGAGCACACGCGCCATTGGCCGCGCGCCCATCTTCGGGTCGTAGCCCTTGGCAGCAATCCAGCGGCGCGCGTCGTCGTCGACCGCGAGCGCGACACCCTTCTGCTCGAGCTGCGCCTCGATCTCGAGCAGCAGCTTGTCGACGACCCGTTCGATCGTCTGCGGATCGAGCGGGCTGAACTGGATGACCGCGTCCAGCCGGTTGCGGAACTCGGGCGAGAACATACGGCGCACCGCTTCCATG
>CAYZDW010000221.1:0-5052 GCA_964477175.1 uncultured Steroidobacteraceae bacterium
GCTCGGAATCTTCTTGAACAGCGAGAAGCCGCGCATCCGGTAGCGCCCGAGCTCGGACTTGATGTGGATGTCGTCGATCACCGCGGGCGTAAAAATCTGGCTGCGCCCGAGCACGCTGGTATTGCGCTGAGGCGTCTTCGCCGGGGCGGGAGCGGGTCTTTCCTTGGCCATGTTTCTCGGTCCTCTTAGAGCACGATTTTCTTCTCGGTCGGCTCCAGGTTGTCATAATTCCACAGCCGCTTGCCGGCTACGATCTTCGTCATGTTGGCGATCCCGCGCGGGGCCGCGAGGCCGTACAGCTTCAGCTTGCGCCCGAGCCAGGCCGTGTCGAGCTCGGTCATCTCGCCCGGCACCGCGTCGACGCCGAGGTCGGCGATCTTGCCGCCGACGTAAATGGTGCCGTCGTACATGGAATCGCCCAGGTTCTTGCCGGCGTCGCCGAGGATCGCCATGCGCCCGCGCTGCATCATGAAGCCGCAGAACGCGCCGCAGCGCCCGCCGACGATGATGGTGCCGCCCTTCATGTCGATGCCCATGCGGGCGCCCACGTCGCCCATGCAAACGAGATCGCCGCCGCGGATCGCCGCGCCGAAGGTGGAGCCGGCGTTCTTCTCCACCACCACGGTGCCGGACATCATGTTTTCGGCGCAGGACCAACCGACGCGCCCCTTGATGCGCACGTTCGCGCCGTCGATGAGGCCGATGCCGAAGTAGCCGAGGCTGCCCTCGACGTAGAGTTGCAAGCGGTTGAGGATGCCGACGCCGACGCCGTGCTTGGCGCCCGGGTTCTTCAGCACGATGGTGCCGTAGCCTTCGCTCATCAGCACTCGGATCCGCAGGTTGATCGCCTGCGCGTCGAGCTCGGCGGCGTCGAACTCGGCCCGCTTGTTGAAATCGACGACGTAGGCCCAGGGATAGGTGAAGTTCCCGCTCTCCTCGGCCGAGAAGAATCGCTGCTGGGTGCGCCCGGCGAGCTGCTCGGTGTGCATCCCCATCTCGTGCGACTGGTGTTCCGCTCTCATGCGCTGCTCCATACCCTGACCTCGCCCTCGTATGGATCGAAGGTGTCGATCTCGTGCGGGAATATGCTGCGGATCGCCACCTCCTCCGAGGCCATGACGATGAAGTCGTCGCTCTCGTAAAGCACCATCGGCTTCGCCGCCATGACGTCCTTGGCCATGCCGAGCTGGTCGGCGGTCGCCACCAGATAGGTGAACACGCCGTCGAGCTCGTCGATGGAGTCCTTCATCGCGTCGTCGAGTCGCGCGCCGCGCTGCATCTTGTCGGCGAGGTACACGGCGATCAGCTCCGAATCGCAATTCGATACGAACCGGTGGCCGCGCCGTTGCAGCTCGCGCCGGCCTTTCCAGTAGTTGGTGAGCTGACCATTGTGCACCACCGACACGTCGGCGAACGGATAGGCCCAATACGGATGCGCCGAGCGGATGTCGACGTCCGATTCGGTCGCCATGCGCGTGTGCCCGATGGCGTGCGTGCCGCTGAAGCCGGCCAGGTGATACTGGCTCGACACCCGCGCCGCGTCGCCCAGGTCCTTGATCAGCTCGAGCCCCAGCCCGATCGACAGGATCTCCGCCCCGTCCACGTCCTCGATGTAGTCGGCGAGCCGGCGCCGGTCGTCGTCGTAGTGCAGGCGATAGCGAAAGGCGTACTCGGTGGCGGTCTCCTGCTCCAGGATCCTGGCCCCCAGCTCGGCGAGCCGTCGGTCCACCTCGGCCTTGCGCTCGGCGACCTTGCGGTGAATGTCGAAGCCCTTCGCCATGTCCTCCTGCTCGGCCACCTTGAAGCGCAGCACCAGTTCGCTGCCGCGCGGCTTCCCGTACAGCGCATAGCCGGTGGAATCCGGCCCGCGATGCTTCAAGGATCGCAGCATGGCAGTCATCTCGCTGCCGATGTCGCCGGTCGCGCCGCGATGGATCACCCCAGCGATTCCGCACATGACGATGGCTCCCTTTCGCCTCGGTCCGATTAGGGCAGATAGTCCCAGTAGCTCTGCAAGTCCCAGTGCGTGACGGTGGCCATGAACCTCTCCCACTCGTCGCGCTTGTAATGCGTGAACACGCGGTACATGTCGCCCGGAAACGCCGCTTTGATGGTCTCGTCCTGATCGAGCGCGTCGAGCGCCTCGCCGAGCGACATCGGCAGCTTCTTTACCTTCTTGCCGGCGGCCAGGGCCTGATAGATGTTGCGCTCCTCCGGCTCGCCCGGATCGAGCTTGCTGCGGATGCCGTCTTCGAAGGCGTGCAAGAGGGCCGCCGCCATGAGGTACGGGTTCACCGTCGAATCGACCGAGCGATACTCGAAGCGGCCCGGCGCCGAGATGCGCAGGGCGCAGGTGCGGTTCTGGTAGCCCCAGTCGGCATAGACCGGCGCCCAGAAGCCGGTGTCCCATAGCCGGCGATAGGAATTGACGGTGGGGGAGCCGATGGCGGTGAGCGCCGCCACGTGCTTGATGACGCCGCCGATGCAGTGGAGCCCGATCGGCCCCGGCTTCGTCTCGCCCTTGCGCGGCAGGAAGGTGTTCTCGCCGCCCTTGCGGTACATGAAATTCTGCGCCAGGCCGGGCAGTGGATCCTGGTCGAGGCCGTTCAACTTGTCCTCGCCGCCGTACCACAGCGACAGGTTGTGGTGACAGCCGTTGGCCGACACGCCCATGAAGGGCTTGGCCATGAAGCAGGCGATCAGGTTGAACTCGCGCGCCACCTGGGCGCAGATCTGCCGGTACGTGGTGAGCCGGTCGCAGGTCCTGAGCGCGTCGTCGAACATGAAATTGAGCTCGAGCTGGCCCGGCGCGTCCTCGTGGTCGCCCTGGATCATGTCGAGACCCATGGCGCGGGAGTACTCGATCACCCGCAGGAACACCGGGCGCAACGATTCGAACTGGTCGATGTGGTAGCAATTGGGCTTCGAGAAGCCGCCCGACGGCAGGCCGTCCTCGCCTTTCTTCAGCCACATCATCTCCGGCTCGCAGCCGTGGCGCAGGTGCAGCCCCTTGTGCCGCTTCTGGAACTCCTGGTGGATGATGCGCAAGTTGCCGCGGCAATCGGAAGTGAGATGGGCGCCCGCGTCGCGCTTTTCCTCGCGGTTGCGAAAGCAGGTGCAGAACACGCGCGCCACCCGCTTGTCCCACGGGATCTGCACGAAGGTCTCGGGGTCCGGTATGCCCACCAGCTCGGAGGCCTCCGGCCCGTAGCCGATGTAGTTGCGGTGGCGGTCGACGAACAGATTGGCGGTCGAGCCGTAGACGAGCTGAAATCCGCGCTCGGCGATCTGCTCCCAATGGTCCGCCGGTATGCCCTTGCCGACGACCCGGCCGGTCACCGAGATAAACTGGTAATACATGTACTGGATGCCGAGCGCGTCGATCTTGGCGCGCACCTGCTTCACCAGCTCTTTGCGCCCCGTGGCATTCACATGGGCTTCTAGGTCGGTCAACGTCTCTCCCCTCTCAACTCCACGGGAACGGGCTGTGCGAGACCGGGTGCAGCCGGCCGGCGGCGAAGCGCGAGAAGCGGAACGGTTCCAGCAACTCGCGGTCCTGGCCGGCGCCCAGGATATCCTCCGCCACCAGCTTGCCAACTCCGATCATCTTATAGCCATGATTGGAATCGGCGATGACGTACACGTTATCGCAGAAGCGATCGAACACCGGGAAGCTGTCGGCGGTAAAGCAACCGATGCCGCCCGAGGGTCCCTTTTTGTATTTCGATAGCTGGCCTTCGAAGCGCTTCTGGCAGAAGGCAAGCGCCGAGCACCACATGTGCGCGAAATCGTCGCCGACGACGAAGTCGGGCGACTCCGGCCCGTAAGGATCGACCGCCACCTCGTCGGGGTCGGTCTCGACCTTGTACGGCATGGCGCCGCCCTGCACGCCGCCGAAACTGAAGTCGGGCTTATAGTAGATGCCCCACAGCTTGTCGGCGATGAGGCTGCCGTCGGCGTCCGAGTGCAGCGGAGCGTCGGTGTCGACGTGCAGCACCGGCGACATCTTGCCGTCGTTGGTGCGCTGCAGCTCGGGATCGACGCCGAGCGTCCCTTCCTGCAGGCTCCAATAGACCCACATCGGAACGCCGTCGTGCAGGCGCCCGTCGCGACCCTTGATGCCGATCGTCTTCGGCAACTCCAGCAAGTCCCAGATCTGCTTCACCCAGGGTCCGACGCCGACCACCACGAAGTCGCAGGCGATGGCGCCTTGGTCGGTGACGACCGCCTTGACCGCGCCCTGGTTGTCCTTTTGGAAGCCGATCACCTTGACGCCGGTGATGATGCGCACGCCCTCGTCCTCGGCCTTCCTGGCGAGACCGTACATCGACTTGGTGTTGTTGGCGTAACCGCCGCGCTTCTCGTGCAGCACCGAGGTGATGCCCTTGGCCTGCCAGTCGTGGAATAGGCCCAGCATGTACCGCGCGCAGTCCTGCTCGCCCTCGACGAACACCGACTCGTAGCCGATCTCCTGCTGCTGCCTGGCGATCGAGGCCACGTCCCCGTGCATCACCTCCGGGCTGATCTGCATGTAGCCGACCGGGTGGTAGCTGAAGGCTTCGGGGTCGCTCTCCCACAGCGACACGCTGTGCACCATGAGGCGGCGCATCGCCGGCTGGAAGTAATTGTTGCGGATGACCCCGCAGGCGATGCCCGAGGCGCCGGCGGCGATGCCGGCCTTGTCCACCACCAGGACGTCTTTGCCGCCGCCCTTGCCGCTGCGGCGCAGGGCCTCCGCCAGATGCCACGCCGACGACAGGCCGTGGATCCCCGCGCCGATCACCAAGTATTTGACATGAGAGGGAAAAGTCATGCGCCCCACGCCGAGACGGGAACGACCGCACGATACAACAAGCGCCGAGAACCTGCGATTCCTGGCTCGGTTGCTGTCTCCAGCGACCAGGCGAACGGCGGGATTGCCTGTTGCAGGTCTTTGGGCATACTCTTGCGGCGGGAAAAGAACCAAACCGGTCCAGAGTGCCGTGGGCCGAAGACGGCTGGAGCGTCAGCGAAGAACAGTAATAAGCGTGCGGCAATGGGCAACCAGTGGAC
>CAYZDW010000222.1:0-7681 GCA_964477175.1 uncultured Steroidobacteraceae bacterium
GGTCGGCGCCCTCGACGTCACCGATGGCGGCGAGGTGATTCGCAAGCGCGCGCCAGGCGTCGCCGAGATCCGGTTTCAACTCCAATGTGCGGCGCAGCGACGCCACGGCCCTTTCGCCCTGGCGCGCCGCGCCCTGCGCAAGTCCCAGTTCGTAATGGGCCGCAAACCAGCCTGGCTGCGCGGCCGCGAGAGGCTCGAGCGTCGCGAGCGCTGCCGGCAAGTCGCCAAGGCGGCGGCGCGCGACGCCGAGCAGGAGTTGTGCGACCGGGTGCCCGGGCACCGACTTCAGGATCTCCGTGGCCTGCTCGGCCGCGAGTACCGGATCGGTAGCAAGTAATTTCTGGGCGTGCGCGAGCGCGACGGCAAGCGTGCCGACGGGCTCACCGACCTGGTTCGATTCGCCGGTCACGGCGGGGGTCCGGCCCCGGCGATGGCCGGGCGCGGGTGGCGCCAACGCATCCAGAAATAGACGGGCACGCCGGCGGCGGCCAGCGCGAGCGCCCACAGGAAGGGTTCGGTGCCAACACCGATGAAGGCGAATACCGAGAAAGCCGTGCCGCCGACTCCGAACAGCCAGGCATGCCGCGGCACGCTGCCGGGGTCGCGCCGCCACAGCCATACGAGGCCGAGCGAACAGCACAGGTACACCGGCAGGTTCGCGGCGGTGACGATGATGCTGAGGAAGGTGAAGCCCTCGACCAGTGTCTTGCTGTAGTTCATCAGCGCGACGCCGGTGCTGAGCAGGCCAACTAGCAGCAAAGCGGGCGCGGGCGCGTCGTAACGGTTGCTGTTCGCGAACAGAGGCGGCAACAGCTGCCGCAAGGCCAGCGTGCGAGTCAACTCGGCGACCACGAGAGTCCAGCCGTTCAGGCAGCCAAGGCCGCTGATGATGACGAAGAGCGCCAACCAGCGGCCATAGCCGGCGCCGAGCAGCCGGTCGAGCAGGTCGACGAAGGGGGCGCTCGAAGCAGCGAGCGTCTCCTGCGGTACCAGCAGCGTCGCGACGGCCGTGACCGCGATGTAAACAGCCGCTGTGAGGAGCGTGCCGACCAGCGTGGCGCGCGGAATCGTGATTTCCGGATCGCGCACGCGGCTGGCAGGCACGGTCGCGGATTCGAGGCCGAGCATCGCGAAGAGCGCGATGGTCGAGGCTGCCATTGTGGACTGCAGGGTGATGGGCACTGTCGGGATGTTCTCGGTATAAGCCATGGGATCAGCGACGAGGGTCCACAGGCCGAGCAGGATGACGAGTGCCAGTGGCACCAGCTTCAGCGCAGCCGTCAGCACCTGCACCCGGCCGCCCGTGCGGGCGCCGAACAGGTTGATCAGGACAAAGAGCCACACGAGGCCCGCAGCAACAATGGCCGGCGGGATGCGCGCCAGCGGCGGCGCAACGCTCGTCAGATAACCCGCCGCGCCGACCGCGAGGGCGGCATTGGCGATCCAGATGGAAATCCAGTAGCACCAAAGTGCGGCGAACGCGACACCCTCGCCAAGCGTCGCGCGGATGTAGCCGAACGGGCCGTCGGCTTGGGGCATGCGCCGCACCAGCATCACGAAGACGAGCGCAAGCAGCGCACAGCCCATGACCGTCGCGGCCCAGCCTATGAAGGCGTTGAAGCCGTGGGGCGCGAGCGACGCGGGCAGGATGAAGATGCCCATGCCGATCATGTTTCCGACCACGAGGGCCGTGCACATCCAGAATCCGAGCTGGCGCGTGCTCATTGGTCATCCCCCGCGCGAATCAACCGTCCTTCCTTGATGACACCCATGACCTTTCGCAGCCTTTCGACATCGGCAAGCGGATCGCCATCGACCGCAATCAGGTCGGCGAACTTGCCGGGGGCGATCGAGCCGAAGTCGCGCTCACGGCCGAGCGACTTGGCCGCATCGATGGTCGCGGCGCGGATCGCCGCGAGCGGCGTCAGTCCGTAGCGCACCATGTAGGCGAACTGCCGGGCGTTGTCGCCATGCGGAAATACGCCAGCGTCGGTGCCGAAGGCAATGCGCACGCCGGCGCGCGCCGCCTTCGCGAAGGCCTGACGCTGGAGGTCGGTGGTCTCGCGGTTCTTGCGCAGTATTTCCAGGTGCCAGCCGTCGCGGCTGCCGATCTCCTCGGTGTAATCTCCGTTGTAGATGTCCGCGACCAGCCAGGTGCCGTGACGGCGCATCAGCTCGATGCCTTCGTCGTCAAGGTAGGAAGCGTGCTCGATCGTGCGCACACCAGCGCGCACCGCACGCTTGATGCCCTCCGCGCCATGCGCATGGGCGACAACGAAAGTGCCGGCATTCGCGGCTTCCTCGACCGCGGCGCGCAACTCTTCCTCGCTGTACTCTGGGGCGGACGGCGTGGTGCCGGCAGCGAACACCGCGCCGGTCGCGATGACCTTGATGAAGTCGGCACCACCACCCAGAATCTCACGCACGCGCTGGCGTACCTCATCGGCATTGTTCGCGACGCCGCGGCGCATCTCGGCCGGCACGACGACATCCGGCGCGAGCCCGGTGACCTCGCCGCCCCCGTGGCTGACGGTCACGTAAGCCCCCGCGACGAACATGCGCGGCCCTTCGATGAGGCCGGCATTAATGGCATCGCGCAACGCGACGTCGACGAAGGCCCGGTAGGTACCGACGTCGCGCACGGTGGTGAACCCGGCGGCAAGGGTCGTTCGCGCGTGTGCTGCGCCGACCAGCGCATCGCGAGCCGCCGAGCTCAAGAGCGGCGCCGCGATGCTGGCCGAGCTGATTTCGCCGACGAGATGGGTGTGCAGGTCGATGAGCCCCGGCAGCACGGTGTAAGCCGACCAGTCGATCAGCCGCGCGGCCGCGCGGGGTGCCGCGCTGTAGGGACCGACGGAAACGACGCGGCCATTCTCGATGCGAACCCCCTGATCCACGAGATAACGGCCCTGCTCGACGTCGAGCAGCCGGCCGGCGCGCACGATCACGGTCTCGGCATCAGCGGATGGCGCGGCGCCAATCAGGGCGGCGAGCAAAAGCCACGCGCTTGTATTGCGCCGCGTGTTCATGTCGGAACCTCCGTCAGGCCGGCATAGGCGGCACGTAGTAATCGGTGGAACTGCCAGACGCCGGCCTCACGCTTCGGCGACAGGCGGCCGGCCTCGTAGAACCCGGAGGCCAGGCCGAGCTGGACCGACTCGCAGATCGCGCCGTCTTCGCGCTGCACCCGGTCGGTGAACTCCAGATCGCCTGCGATGCGGGCCTGGGCTTCGAGATCCGGCAGGTAATAGTAGTGGAACTCGACGCGGCAGCGGTCCGGCGCGAGCGGCAGCACCCGATTGGCCTGCAGTCGGTCGGGCATGATGTTCAGCATGGTGCTCGGGTAGATGAAGTAGTAGTAAGCCCGGCCCTGGCCGTAAACGGCATCCGTGTTCGCGACCGGCGAATGCTGCAGCGAGTACCAGTCGGCGACCTCGGTATTGTAGGCGCGGTAGTCGAGTGCCTGGGTGAGCGCCTCGTGCACGTAGGGCAGGTGATAGCCCTCGACGAAATTGTCCACGTAGACCTTCCAGTTGCAGTGCACCTCATAGTCCTGACTGTGCACATGGTGCATCGCGCTGAAATCGACGGGCGCGATTCGCTCTGCGATCCCCGCGAAGACGCTCTCGAATGGCACAGGCCGGGCCGCCAGGTTCACGAACACGAGGCCCAGCCATTCGACGACGGGTAGCGGTGGCAGCCGGATGGCCCCGGCCTCGAAATCCGCGGCGCCCTGCATTTCCGGCGCGTGACGCAGGCGCCCGTCGAGCCCGTAGGTCCAGCCGTGATAGCGGCAGTAGAGCGCCCGCGCGCCCCGGCCGCTTGCGAGCACGAGCGGCCCGGCGCGATGCCGGCAAACATTCGGGAAGGCGCGCAACATGCCGTCGTCGCCGCGCACGACCAGCACGGGCGTATCGGCGATCCGCGTGACGACATGGTCACCCCTGCCCGCGAGATCGTCGCGGTGGGCCACAAGCTGCCAGCTCCTGGCGAACACGAGCGACTGATCCTGCGCTAGCATGTCGGCGCCGAGATAGAATCCGGGCGGCAACGCGACTGCCCGCTCCAGCGATTCCGAATCAATACCAACCATTCATCCTCCCGACATGCGCAACATCCTGGCACTGATATTGACCTTTGCGACGGCGGTCTGCGTAGCCGGGCCGCGGGCGCGCGAACTCGGCGTGCCCTTCGACGGCGAGCCGGGGCCGCTGAACGCCATCACCGACGTGGCCGGCGTGACCGTCGGGCAGGTGACGCTGATCGAGGACCTTTCCGAAGGCCGCAAGGCGCGCACCGGCATCACCGCGATCCTGCCGCGCGGCCGCGAAACCCTCAAACTGCCGGTGTTTGGCGGTTGGTTCGCGCTCAATGGCAATGGCGAGATGACCGGCACGACCTGGCTGGAGGAATCGGGACAGCTCGAGGGCCCCGTGCTCCTTACCAACACGCACAGCGTCGGCATCGTGCGCGATGCGGTGATCGCCTGGCGTGTGCGCCAGGGTGGCGCGGACGCAAGCGGCTACTGGTGGTCGCTGCCCGTCGTGGCTGAGACCTGGGACGGGCACCTGAACGACATCAATGGCTTTCACGTGCACGCCGCGCATGTCGACGAGGCACTTTCGAAGGCCGCGGCCGGGCCGGTCGAGGAGGGCAACGTCGGCGGCGGCACCGGCATGATCTGTCATGAGTTCAAGTGCGGCATCGGCACCGCCTCGCGCCGCGTGGCGATGGACGGCCGCGAACACATCGTCGGTGTGCTCGTGCAGGCCAACCATGGGCTGCGCGACAGCCTGCGCATCGCGGGCGTGCCCATCGGCCAGCATTTGCGCGAACATCGCGTCTACCAGGAAGCGAATGCGGCGACCGGCGAGACGGGCTCGATCATCATCGTGATCGCGACTGACGCGCCGCTGTTGCCGCATCAGCTCAAGCGCATCGCGAAGCGCGCGGGCATGGGCCTCGCGCGCATGGGTTCGTTCGCCGGCAACGGCTCGGGGGACATATTCGTCGCTTTCTCCACGGCGAACGCCGCGGCGCTCCGCGGTTCGCCGCTTGCGCTCGCCGAGTTCATCGACAATGGGCGGCTCGATCCGCTGTTCGAGGCGACCGTCCAGGCGACCGAGGAAGCGATCGTGAACGCCATGGTCGCCGCGCGCGACATGGAAGGCACCGAAAGCCGCTACGCGAAAGCGCTGCCGCACGCGGACCTCGTCGCGCTGCTCAGGCATTACGGCCGGCTGGTCAAATAGCGGCCGTACCAGTCGAGGTGCCGTTGCATCCGGTCGCGCAGGTAGCTCGGCACGGTGACTGGATGCCATTCGTCGGGATAGATCACGAGCTGTGTCGGCACGCCGAGTGAGCGCAGCGCCTGGTACATCTGCTCGCTGCCGAGACAGGGCACGTTGACGTCGAGCTCCTCACAGTAGAACAGGGTCGGCGTCGTGATCCGGTCGGCGTGCAGGAACGGCAGGCTGACGCGGTCCCAGGCCGTGCGGTCGCCCCACGGCCTGCCGAGCTCGAACTCCATTTCACGCGTGTATTGGTCTGCGCCGTACGCGGCGATGATGTGCGAGATACCGGCGCCGCTGACGGCGGCCTTGAACCGCGTGTCGCGCGCGATCACGTAGTTGGTCAACATGCCACCGTAACTGCGGCCGCCGATGGCAAGGCGCTGCGGATCGGCGACGCCGAGCGCCACGACATGATCCACCGCGGCCAGCACGTCGGCAGTGTCCTTGTTGCCCCAGTCGGCATAGATCTCGAGCGCGAAGTCGAGGCCACGGCCCGAGCTGCCGCGCGGGTTTGCGGCAACGACGGCGTAACCCTGCGCCGCATAAACCTGCCAGTCGGACATGAACTCGTGACTGAACTGGTAGACAGGGCCGCCGTGAATCCGGAGGATCGTCGGATAGCGGCGGTGTGGTTCGTAATCGACCGGCTTCACGAGGAATCCCTGGATCCGCGTGTCATCGGCGCTGTCGAATTCGATCGGTTCAACATCTGCCAGGCGCTTGTCGCGCAGAAAGGCGTTGTGGTCCGCGAGCGTGCGAAGGCGGCGCCACTCGACCGCTGCGATTTCGTAAGGATGGTGATCGTCACCGCCCAGCACGGCGATGCGCCCGTTCCTCGCGATGTCGAAGTCGTAGTCGAAGCGGCGGCCCTGCGTGAGCGGCGCGATCTTGCCGGTCGAGAGATCGATGCGGGACAGCCAGGTAACCCGGCTGTGCTCGATGAGCGCGAGCACCGACTTGCCGTCGGGACTGAAGCGCGGCCTGCCGAAGGGCCGGTCGATCGAGGCGGGCAGTATCGATTCGCCGGTCGCCACATCGATGACGGCAAGTTGCGTGAGCGCATATTCGTGCAGGCGGTCCTCGCCACCCTGAAGGTAGGCGACGCGGCGGCTGTCCGGGCTCCAGTCCGGGCGTGTCTCCCAATAAGGATCGAGATCAGCACCGGCAAAACTCGTCAGCCGGCGCTCCTCGGCTCCTGCGCGCGGCTCGATCAGGTAGATGTCCCAATTCCTGTGCCGGTCGGGATCGGCGCCGCGCTTGGTCACGTAAGCGATGTGCCGGCCGTCCGGAGACCAGGACGGCAGGTATTCGTCGTGCGCGCCCGCTGTCAGTAGCACCGCCTTGCGCCCGTCGAGTTCGAAGAGATAGAGATGCTGGCGGCGCTCCGTGAGCAAGCCGATGCCGTCGTCCTTGAACTGGTAGCGGTCGATGACGATCGGCGGCGGCCTCAGCGGCTTTGGTTGGTCCGCCGGGCGCTCCGGGTCGCGCGCAATGACGGCGAGCCGCCGGCCATCCGGCGCCCAGGCGTAGTCGATGACGCCGCCGGGAAAATCGGTGATCTTCTCTGCCTCGCCGCTGGCTGCCGGCATGAGCCAGACCTGCGTCGTCGCATCGTCGCCGCCGCGGTCTGACAGGAAGGCGATCCACCGCCCGTCGGGGCTCCACTCGGCGCGCCATTCACTGGCGTCTGGCGTCTGCGTCAATGCGCGGCGATCGCCGCCATTCCAGCGCACACGCCAGAGGTCAGACTGCGGCTCGTCGCGCTCCAGGTTGTTCGTCGTGACGCTGTAGGCAAGGTATTCGCCGTCCGGCGAGAACACGGGCTCCTCGATGTCGGCGATGCGAAGCAGGTCGTCGATGCCGAAGCGGCTATCGGCGGCCTGCGCCGACACTGTGCACAGCAGCATCGATGCGGCGAACAGAGCGCTGGCGGCGCGGTTCACGCAGCGCCCGCCAGCGCCGCGTCGAGGCTCCTGCGCAAGAGAACCACCGCCTCGTCCACCTCGGCCTCGGTCACGCAGAGCGGTGGCATGAAGCGCAGCGTGCTGACGCCGCAGGACAGGAGCAGCAGGCCATTGTGATATCCGCGGTGCAGCATCGCGTCGCAGAGCGGGCGCGCCGGCGAACCGTCGGGCTTGATCAGCTCGATGCCGAGCATCAGGCCGCGGCCGCGAACGTCGCCGATGCAGGAATAGGATTTCGAGAGTTCCTTCAGTCGCGCCATGAAATGGGCGCCGACCTTTGCCGCATTGGCGGCGTACTGGTCGCGCACCAGGTCGAGCGTCACATTAGCGGCTGCGCAGCAGATCGGATTGCCGCCGAAGGTGTTGCCATGCGCGCCGCGCTTCCACTGCTGCATGATGCGGCGCGTCGCGACGACGGCGCCG
>CAYZDW010000223.1:0-9099 GCA_964477175.1 uncultured Steroidobacteraceae bacterium
CCATTCATCGATTGCATCCATACACGGGACGGGATCGAAATCGCCCGCGGCGGCGTTGCTCCTCCCTCGTGTACCAAGGTACACCGCGATCGTCGCGCCTTGCCCCGGGCGCTTTCGATCACCGTCGCGGGCGCGTGGGAGTCAATCCGAGGATCCCTTGCCCGAGAGGCGGGCGTGTTCCTGGAACGCATAGCGGTCCGTCATGCCGGCGACATAGTCGGCGACCGCGCGCGCGCGTCCGGCGGTTCCTGACGCGGATTCCGTCGCAAGTGCCGCGTCGCGGTGCTCCGCCGGCATCCGCGTCACGTCCTGCATGAAGGCTACGAACAGATCGCGAAGCACCTGGCCCGCCCCCGTGCGCGCCGCCTCGATGCGTTCGTGCCGGTATAGCCGCGTGCGCAGGAATTTCTTGAGTTCGTGGTGCTCGGCATCCCCGGCCTTCGAGAAGCCGACAATCGGGCGTGGCCGGGAGCGAACCGCGTCGATATTATCAGGCTTCTGTTCCGCGAGACGCCGCGCGGTTTCCTCGATCAGGTCGCTCACGACATCGTGGATCATGCGCCGGCCGATCTCGTGGATCATGCGCCGCGCCGGCAGCTCTGCGTACTTCGCGCTGACGCTTGCATGGTGACGCGCGAACAGCGCGCTTTCGCGCAGGTCGTCGATACTCACGAGCCCGGAGCGCAGTCCGTCGTCCACGTCGTGATTGTTGTAGGCGATCGCATCGGCAAGATCCGCGATCTGCGCCTCGAGGCCCGGCTGCTGGCGCTCGATGAAACGCCGGCCGAGTTCGCCCAGCTGCCGCGCGTGTGCGAGAGAGCAATGCTTGAGTATCCCTTCGCGGGTCTCGAAGGTCAGGTTGAGCCCGCGGAATTGCGCGTAGCGCTCTTCGAGCTCGTCTACGACCCTGAGCGACTGCAGGTTGTGCTCGAAGCCGCCGAACTCGCGCATGCATTCATTGAGTACGTCCTGACCCGCGTGGCCGAATGGCGTGTGGCCCAGGTCGTGCGCGAGGCAGATCGCCTCGGTCAACGGCTCGGAGAGCGCGAGCGCGTTCGCGACCGAGCGACCGATCTGCGCGACTTCCAGCGAATGCGTCAATCGCGTGCGGTACATGTCGCCTTCGTGACTGATGAACACCTGCGTCTTGTAGACCAGGCGCCGGAAGGCGTTCGAATGCACGATGCGGTCGCGATCGCGCTGGAATTCGCTGCGGTAATCGGCGGGCGGCTCGGGATGCCGGCGCCCGCGCGAAGTGGACTCGTGCGCCGCGTAGGGCGCGAGCCCGGCGTCAGGATCGCGGCCTTTCCTCACGCGGTGCCCGTGCCGGTCCTGTCCTCGAGCAGCGTCTCGAGCGCGTCCCGGGGATAGTCGGCCGTGCAGACAGCGCTGCCGATGCCGTCCAGCAGCACCAGGCGCAGGCGCCCGCCCGCGACTTTCTTGTCCATGTCCAGTAGTGCAAGCATGCGTTTGTATCCCAGCGGCGGTGGATCGACCGGCAGCCCCGCGCGGGCGAGCAGCGCGCGCACGCGACCGGCGTCGCCAGCGGCGAGACGGCCGGTGCGTTCGGAAAACTCCGCTGCCAGCACGATGCCCGCGGCAACCGCCTCGCCGTGCAGCCAGCGGCCATGGCCGAGCCCCGTTTCGATCGCGTGCCCGAAGCTGTGCCCGAGGTTCAGGAGCGCCCTCGGGCCCTGCTCGCGTTCGTCGCGCGCAACGATGCCGGCCTTGATCTCGCAGGCACGGCGGATCGCCTGTGCAAGCGCTTCCGGGTCGCGCGCGAGCAGCGCCTCGATCTGCTGCTCCAGCCACCCGAAGAATGCGGCGTCGCCGACCAGTGCGGCCTTGACGACCTCGGCGAGGCCCGCGCGCAGTTCGCGGTCCGGCAGTGTCCCGAGCGTGTCGGTGTCAGTGATGACGGCCGCGGGCTGGTGGAAGGCGCCGATCAGGTTCTTGCCGCCCGGGTGATTGACGCCGGTCTTGCCGCCGACCGCCGAGTCGACCTGCGCGAGCAGCGTGGTCGGCAACTGCAGGCAGGCGACACCGCGCTGGTAACAGGCCGCCGCGAAGCCGGCGATGTCTCCGATCACGCCTCCGCCGAGGGCGAGCACCATGCAGTCGCGATTCAGGCGCGCGTCGACCAGTGCGTCGATGACCCGCGCGACGCTCGCGAGCGTCTTGTACTCCTCACCGTCCGGCAACAGGCATTGCGCGAATGGGCGGCCCGCGAGACCCTCGCACAGGCGCGGCAGCCACAAGGGCGCCACGGTTTCGTTGCTGACGACCAGGAGCTGCGCGCCCCCCGCGTGCTCGGCGAGCACCGCCGATGAGCCCAGCAGGCCCGGGCCGATCAGGATCGGGCAATTCCTGGCGCCGAGATTCAGGTCTATGCGTTGCATGTGGAAAGCGCGAGCGCGATTTCGCCCGCCACTGCGCGCAGCCGGCGCCCGTCGGTCTTGATCGTGATCGCCGCGATGGACCGGTACAGCGGCTCGCGCACGCTCATTAGCTCCTCGAGTCTCGCCCGCGGGTCGGCCGTCGCCAGGAGCGGACGGTGCTGGCCGCGGCGCGTGCGTTGCAGCTGCTGGTCGATGGAGGCGTCGAGGAACACGACCGTGCCGCGCGTGGCCAGGCGCTCGCGATTTTCCGGCAGCAGTATCGCGCCGCCGCCGGTAGCGAGCACGATACCTGCGGTTTGGGTCAGCTCATCGATCACCTCGCGTTCGCGGGCGCGGAATCCGGCCTCGCCCTCGCGCTCGAAGATGTAGGCGATGTCGACGCCGGTGCGCGTCTCGATCTCGGCGTCGCTGTCGAGAAATGGTATCCCGAGCCGCTCCGCGAGCTGCCGGCCGACCGCGGTCTTGCCCGAACCCATCGGCCCCACCAGAAAGACGCTCCGAACCAATGGCGATGCACCCCTAGGGAACCTGTGATTCACCCCCGCATGAGGCGCGTTACGCGCGCGCCGTGGCGCGACAAGGCGTGAGCCGAAGTCCCATAGCACGGACTATGGACGAGGCGAACAACGCAGTCGCGCCGCGGCCCGCGCGTAACCCGCGGCGGCGGCCGGAAATGACACGGCCGCCCGGAGGCGGCCGTGTGACTTTGCATGGGAACCGGCCTGGGACGCAAGCCGGGGCCTTTGCGGCGTCAGTTCAGGTTCGAGCCCTCGCAGGATCCTGGGCGTAATGAAGATCAGGAGTTCGTCGCGGTTGTTGGTCTTGCTCTTGGACCTGAACAGGTTGCCGAGCACCGGTACGTCGCCCAGCAACGGCACCTTCTTCTCCGAGTCGCGACGCTCCGTCTCCATGATGCCACCCAGCACGACCGTCTGGCCGTCCTTGACGAGCACCTGGGTCTGGATGTTGCGCGTGTCGATCGAAGGCACGAAACCGCCGGTCGCGCTCGGCACGAGCTGGCCGACGCTGTCCTTGGTGACGGTCAGGTCGAGGATCACCCGGTCGTCCGGCGTGATCTGCGGCGTCACCTTGAGCGACAGCACCGCCTTCTTGAACTGCGTGGTCGTCGCGCCGCTGGATGACGATTCCTGGTACGGGACCTCGACGCCCTGCTCGATGATCGCCTCGCGCCCGTTCGCCGTGATGACGCGCGGGGTCGACTTGATCTCGCCGCGCCCCTCGTTCTGGGCTGCCGACAACTCGAGGTCGATCAGGAAGTCGTCGAAGTCGAGGATCGACAGCGCGATGCGGCCGGCCGGGTTCGCGACCGGCATGTTGACGTTGTAGCGGTCGAAGTTGCCGAATGGCACGTTGACCGGGAACGGCTGTCCGGTGCTGGCCAGGTTGTCGAGCACCGACCCCATAATCGTGTCGGTGGCCTGCGCGCTGCCGCTGATCGCCATCAGGTCGCGGATGTCGTCCGACACGCGGGTGAACCCGGCACGCACGCCGAGCTCGCGGCTGAAGTCGTCGCTGACGATCACGATGCGCGCCTCAATCTGCACCTGGCGCACCGGGATGTCGAGGGTCGCCACCATGCTGCGGATAGCGGTGAGCTGCTCCGCGGTGTCCTGCACGAACATCGTATTGGTGCGTTCGTCGACCGAGACGTTGCCGCGCGAGGACAAGAGCGACCCGCCGCCACTCGACTTGACGAGCCGCGCGATCTCCGAGGCCTTCGCGTAGTTGACCTGGAGGAACTCTGTGCGCAACGGCGCCAGGTCCTGGATGTCCTTCTGGGCGGCGAGTTCCGCTTTCTCGTGTGCCGCGAGCTCGGCCTGCGGCGCCACCAGGATCACATTGTCCTTGCGGCGCATGTCGAGGCCCTTGGTCCGGAGCACGATGTCGAGCGCCTGGTCCCAGGGAACGTTCTGCAAGCGCAGCGTCACCCGGCCCTTGACCGAGTCGGACACGACGATGTTCTGCCCGCTCGTATCGGCCAGAAGCTGCAGCACCGGCCGCACGTCGATGTCCTGGAAGTTCAGCGTCAGGCGCTCGCCCGTGTAGACCTTGTCCTTCTCGGTCACGGCGGTCGCCTTCGGCCGCTGCTTGACCTCGACCACGTACTGGTTGTCGGTCTGGTAGGCCAACTGCTCGAAGTCGCCGGTCGCGGTCACGACGATGCGCGCGTTGTCGCCGACGCGCGATGCGTCGACCATCGTCACCGGCGTCGCGAAGTCCACGACGTCGTAGCGCTTCATGAACTGCTCGCCGAGTTGGACGCCGGTGAAATCGACGGTCACGCGGTTGCCTTCCTGGCGCAGGCTGGCCGGCGTCGCGGGATCCGAGAGCTGCACGACCACGCGGCCGGCACCCTCCGGCGAGCGCCGGAAGTCCACCCCGGTGATGCTGCGCTGGCCGCCCGAAGGCGGGGTTGCGTACATCGCCGGCACCGCCGCGGTCGAGGCCGAAGCGGTGCCACCGAGGGTCACGATCACACTGTCGCCGTCGGCATGGGCTGAATACGGCACAAGGGAATCAAGGTTGAACACGACACGCGTGCGGCCGGAAGCCTCCGCGGCGACGATCGAGTCTACGCCACCCGTGCCGACGTCGATGCGCCGATTCTCCAGCGCCAGTACGACGCCCGGCAGGTCGACCGACAGCCGCGCGGGGCGGTCGATCGTGAAGGTCAGCGGCTGTGGCGCGACGCCGTCGGTGCGCAGCCTGACCTGCAGGACCTGGCCCTGCGCCGGCTGCACCTCGACCGCTGTCAGGCGCACCGTGCCCTGTGCCAGCGCGAGTTGCGACCACGCAATGGCCAGGATGGCCAGCACGCCGCCGAGGCCGCGCGCGAGGCTTCGCGCCCCGCCATTGATCAACGCCGTTGTCCGGTTAATGCGAGCCATCAGTCGTTCTCCCAGAATTCAGTCGCTCAGCGCGAGCGCCGCCGGGCGCTCCAGGTAGCCGCCGAGTCCATCGGGCACAATTTCAGTCACCGAAATGCGTGCGTCGCTGATGGACATTACGCGGCCGTCATTCTGGCCGACGTGATTGCCCGGCAGCACGCGGTGAATCAATCCGTCACGGGTCTGCAGCAGGCCGTAGTACGCGCCGAGACGCAGGGTACCGACCATCCTGAGCGTATCGAGCGGGAACTGCTCCAGGTACTCGCGCGCGCGCTGCACGTCCGGCCGCGGCCCGCTCGGGTTTTCGCCCGCGAGGCTCTGCAGGAACGGCGAGCGGCGGTCCGCCATCTCGTACTCGTGGCTGAGGTACGGCTTGACTTCGGGCAGGGGCGGGATGCGACGGCCCGGTCGATCCTTGGCCTCCTTGATCTTCGCGCGCAGCTCGCCGAGGTCGTCGGAGCAGCCGCCGAGCAGCAACGCGCCGGTCAGCCCGGCGGCCGTGAGGATCGTACGCATGCGTGCCTGGCTCATGTTGCGTTCCGCTTGGCCTTCGTGTCTTTCCTGTCGCCCTTGCCTTCCGCCTCCGCGGCATCCGATTCCCCTTCATCGAGGTACCGGTAGGTCTTGGCCGTCAGGTTCAGCGTCAACTGGTCGCTGGGCGCCGCCGGCGCGCGGCCGCGCGCCGCCGTGCCGCGCGTGATCTCGATGTCGTGCAGCGTGACGATGCGCGGCAGCGCCGCGATGCCGCTGACGAAGGTGCCGAACTCGTGGTAGCCGCCGGACAGCTGGATCTTGATCGGCAGCTCCGCGTAGAAGTCCTTCCTGGTCTCGGCACCGGGCTCGAACAGCCGCTCCTGCAATCCGGCGGCGAGGCCGGTCTGCGAGATGTCGATCAGCAGGCTCGGCACCTCGGTCTTACCCGGCAACTGGCGCAGCATCGCGCCGAAGGTGCGCTCGATCTCCGCCAGCTGCTGGCGGTAGGCCTCGAGGTTGGCGGCCTTTTGCTGCTTCTGGTCGAAGGTCTGCCACAGCGATTGCTGCTCGGCCTCGGCCTTGCGCAGGTCCTCAAGGTTGCCGCGGTTGACGAAATAGTAGATCAGCAGCCCGCTCGTGACCATGAACACGACACCGACGCCGAGCGCGCGGAACAGGAACGGCCAACGCCCGACGTCGCGGGGGTCGAGCTCGCGCAGTTGTTCGAGGAACTTCATGGCCGGGCCTCCGAAACGCGCGTGTTGCGTTTCGCGGCAGTCTTCTCATCGGCGTCGACCGTCGCGCGCAACTGTGCGAACAGCGTGAATTCCGCGCCGGGGCCGGAATCGCGCCCGGTCTGGATGACCTTCAGTTCCGGTGCGGAAAGCGTTTCGGAGGCGTCGATGTTGCGCATGAATGCGGATACGCGCGTGCTCGACTGCGCGACTCCGTTGAATTCGAGCTTGCGACCGCTCTGCTTGACCGATGTCAGGTAGACGCCCTCAGGCAGCGTCGCGACGACCTGGTCGAACAACTTCACGACCTCGGGCCGGCTCGACTGCAGAGTCTCGATGACCTCCATGCGGGCGATCATGTCCGCCTTCTGTTCCTCGAGCGCCACGATCTGCTCGATGGCCTTGTCGAGCTCGGCGATTTCCGCCTTCAGCAAATCGTTGCGACGATTCTGGGTGTCGATCATCGAGCTCACGGTCAGATGCGCGAGCAGCGTGACGAGCGCCGCCATCGCGACCGATGCGACCATACCGATGAAGAACTCTTTCTTGCGCCGCTGGCGGAGCGCCTGCCGCCAGGGCAGAAGGTTAATACTTGGCATCTTCGTCGAAGCTCCGCAATGCGAGGCCACAGGCAGTCAGGAGCGCGGTGGCGTCACGTTGCACGCCGAGCGCTTTCGCCTTCGAGGAAATTTTCATCTGGCCGAGCGGGTCGCCGCGCTCCGCCGGGATCCCGACCCGGCTCGCGATGACGTCCGCGACGCCCGGGATGTTGGCACAGCCGCCGCAGATGATGACCTGCTCGGGCTGGCTGCGGCCGCTGCCGGAGGCCAGGTAGAACTGCAGCGAACGGCTGACCTGCTGGGTCATGTCGTCGATGAAAGGATCGAGCACTTCGGGCTGGTAGTTCGAGGGCAGGCCGCCTTCCTTCTTGGCGCGGCCGGCCTCCTCCATCGAAAGCCCGTAGGTCCGCATGATCTCCTCGGTCAGCTGCTGGCCGCCGAAGGCGAAGTCGCGCGTGTATACGACGACGAGGTCGCGCAGCACGCTGAATGTCGTCGTGCTGGCGCCGAAATCGACGACCGCGATGGTACGGTCGATGCCGCCGTCCGGCATCTGGTGGGTCAGCAGGCGGCAGGCGTTCTCCAGCGCGAAGGCCTCGACATCGACGAGCTTGGTAACGAGGCCCGCCGCGGTCACCGCGGCGACGCGCTGTTCGACGTTCTCCGAGCGCGAGGCGACGAGCAATACGTCGCGCATGTCGGGGTCCTTCTCGGACGCCCCGAGCACCTGGAAGTCGTAGCTGACCTCCTCCATCGGGAACGGGATGTACTGGTCGGCCTGCATCTCGATCTGCTGTTCGAGTTCGGCCTGGGACAGGTTGCGCGGCATCTGCACGGCCTTGGTGATGGCCGCGTCGCCGCTGATCGCGACCGCGCATTCCTTGGACCGCACGCCGGAGCGCTTGACCGCCCGGCGGATGGCCTCGCCGACTGCCGAGGCGTCGACGATGGCCTTCTCGTTGATGGCGTTATGGGGGGTCGGCTCGGCCGCATAGGCCTCGACACGGTATTGACCACCCGACAGCGCGAGCTCGATCAACTTGATCGACGACGTCGTGATGTCGAGGCCGATCAGCGGTCGAAACCGCGGTCCCAGCGAAATTTTCGGCAGCTTCAGCACGGAAATTTCCTTTTCAGGTCAGGCCACTGCGACGCCTAGTCGCTGCGCTGGGTCAACTTTGCCGGCCAACTATATAGCAAGCAATTGTTAAATTGAACGTGACCCGACTCCCAGTTCGATTGCGGAGCGTCCCCTCCCAGGCGCCATTCCAGAGCTGTCCGGGGGGTAGACCCCCCGGCCTGACCCCGGTCCCAGCGGCCGGTCGCGCCCCCACGGGGCCGAGGCCGCCAGGTCCGCCGCCGATGCTGCCCCTGATCCCCACCGGACACCGTGTCTGCCGTCACGATCCGCGATGGCGGGCCGGCGACCGCGGTTTCGGCGGTCCATCACATTACTATGCATAATCGCCGCCTGATGAAGACCCGACTGCAGCGCAGGCTGCGCATCGCCGCGACCATCATCGTGTCGCTGGCGGGCCTGGTCCTGATGGCTTTTCTATCGACGTTTTACTACCTGAAGCCGACCCTGCCGGACGTCGCACAGTTGCGCGACGTGCGCCTCCAGATACCGCTGCGCGTCTATAGCCGCGACGGGCGCCTGCTGGGCCAGATCGGCGAGCAACGCCGTGTGCCGGTGACCTGGGAGGAGATCCCGCCGGTGGTCATGCAGGCGGTGCTGGCCGCCGAGGACGACCGCTTCTTCCAGCACCCCGGAGTTGACTGGCAGGGCGTGTTGCGGGCAGTCATGGTCGCTGCATTCACGATGGAAGCCTCGCAAGGCGGCAGCACGCTGACACAGCAGCTGGTGCGCACGACCCTGATCACGAATGAGAAGCAGCTGCGCCGCAAGCTGCGCGAGATCTTCCTGTCCCTGCAGCTCGAGAACGAGCTCTCCAAGCAGGAGATCTTTACGCTGTTCGTCAACACCCAGTTCCTCGGCCAGCGCTCCTACGGATTCGCCGCC
>CAYZDW010000224.1:0-4302 GCA_964477175.1 uncultured Steroidobacteraceae bacterium
GCGCATCTACAGACTGCGCTGCGTCGAGGCCTGGTCCATGGTGATCCCCTGGGTCGGATTCCCGCTCGGCGACCTCGTCAAGCGGCTCAAGCCGACTTCGCGCGCGACGTTCGTCGAATTCACGACGCTGATGGATCCGAAGCAGATGCCCGGGCAGCGCTATGCGGTGCTCGACTGGCCCTATGTCGAGGGGCTGCGAATGGACGAGGCCATGCATCCTCTCGCGATCCTCGCGGTCGGGCTCTACGGACAGGTGCTGCCGAACCAGAGTGGCGCGCCGCTGCGCCTCGTCGTGCCCTGGAAGTACGGCTTCAAGAGCATCAAGGCCATCGTGCGCATCCGCTTCACCGAGCGCATGCCTGCGACCAGCTGGGCGCTATCGGCGCCGCGCGAGTACGGGTTCTACGCCAACGTCAATCCCGAAGTCGACCACCCGCGCTGGAGCCAGAAGCGCGAACGCCGGATCGGTTCGGGCTCGCTGCTATCGCGCCAGCCGACGGTGAAGTTCAACGGCTATGCCGCCGAGGTCGCGAGCCTGTACGCCGGCCTGAACCTGGCCCGGAATTTCTGAGGCTCACGATGAACGCCAACCGCGCGACGCGGTGGATCGCCAAGCCGCTGGTCTTCCTGCTCTGCCTGCTGCCGGCGGCCTGGCTGGTCGCGGGCCTCGCGGGCTTGCCGGCTGCGACGCTTGGCGCCAACCCGATCGAGAAGATCCAGGACACGCTCGGCATCTGGGGCCTGCGGTTCCTGCTCGCGACACTCGCAGTGACGCCGCTGCGCGAACTCGGTGGCTGGCCACGACTCATGGGCTTCCGGCGCATGCTGGGACTGTTCGCATTTTTCTACATCGCGGTGCACTTCCTGTTCTACCTGCTGGTGGACCAGGGATTGGACTGGCGCCTGCTGCTCGAAGACGTCGCCAAGCGCCCTTACATCACGGTCGGGTTCACGGCGCTCCTGCTGCTCGCGCCGCTCGCGGTCACGTCGACGAAGCGCGCGATGCGGCGCCTGGGCCGTCGCTGGCAGAAACTGCATCGCCTCGTGTATCCGGCAGCGATACTCGGCTGCACGCATTTCTACTGGCAGGTGAAGGCCGACATCCGTGAGCCGCTGGTGTATGTCCTGGTGCTGGCCCTGCTGCTGGGCTGGCGGGTGTACCGGCTCAGGCAGCGTCGTGCGGCATCGGCGGCGGCAGTGGCCAGTGCGGCCGGATCAACGGCCCTGGCGCGCTGCTGACAGGCCGAGCACGATACCGGTCAATATCAGCAGTCCGCCCGCGCCGGTCTGCCAGTCCAGTTCTTCCCCGAGCAACCACCAGCCTAGCAACGACGCGAACACCGGTTCACCGACCAGCACGACCGCGACGAACAAGGGACTCAGGTGGCGCAGCGCCCAGTTGTAGCCGCTGTGCCCGATCAGTTGCGAGATCGCTGCCATGCCTGCGAGTGCCCACCAGGTCGCCGCAGCGAAACCGCTGGCCGGCGTGTCCGTGATCAGCACGGCGATACAAAGCAGCACCGCTGCCGAACCGTAAGCGATCGCCAGATAGCTGCGAAACGGCAGGCTTGCCTGTGAGCGTTGCGAGAGCAGCAGGTAGGCGGCCATCGCGATTGCGCCGGCCACTGCCAGCAGGTCGCCGGTCATTGCAGCGCCGCCACGGTCGCCGCCGGCGCTCGCGATTGCGACTCCCCCGATTGCAAATGCGAGTGCCAGTAGTGTGGCGAGCGGCGGTGCGCCACGACCCGTCACGAACAGCAGAATGGCGACCCAGATCGGCGCGGTGCTGACGAGCAGCACGCTGCGCGCAATCGAGGTGTAATCGAGCGACGCGATCCAGGTCGCGAAGTGCAAAGCCAGGAACAAGCCCGCAGCCGCAGCGAGCGCAGAAGATCGCGCTTCCGGCCTCCCTGCGCCGGGCCTGCCGGTGAGCGCCACCGGAATTACGACGAGCGCCGCAAGACCCATGCGCCATGCGGCGATCGCAAGCGGCGCCGCATCGGCGAGCCGCGCAAAGATCGAGCCAAAGGACACGGCGGCGAGCGCGATGGCCAGCACCAGGAATGGCGCCGCGACGCGAATCCGCGGCAGGCGATCGTTGGCGGTCAAGGCTTGCTCAGCGCAGGACCCAGGCCGGGACCGCGCGCCAGCCCTGCGCCAGCTCTGTATCGAGTTCGCGCCAGCGCGGCTCGAGCTGCCCGACCAGCGCCCAGAAGCGCCGGGAGTGGTTCATGTGACAGATATGCGCCAGCTCGTGGACCAGCAGGTAGCGCACGACTTCCGGTGACTGGAACACGAGGCAGGCATTCAGGCTGATGGTCCCGCGGCGCGAACAGCTGCCCCAGCGGGTACGTTGCCGCCGGATCTGCGCATTTTCATAGCGCAGTCCGCATTCGGCGGCGAGCTGTTCAAGCCGCGGCACCAGGATTGCGTGGGCCCGACGCATGGTGAAGCGCTGCAACGCGTGGCGCGCAAGCGCCGTGCGCGACGAATCGCCGAGCAACAGCAGGCGCCCGCCGTCGATCACCAGACGGGGCCTGCCCGGCGCAACGACATACTCGACGCGCCAGCATTCGCCACTCGCAGGGAATCGGATTGCCTCCGGCAGGGCATCGCGGGTCGCTGGCTCCTGCGGCCGATACTGCGCCACCTTTCGGTCGATCCAGGGGCGATACCTGGCGACGAACTGCTCGACGGCTCGCGGACGGGTACCTCTTGGCACGACGATCTCGACCTGCCCGCCCGGAAACACACGCACCGTCAACCGGCGCGCTCGCTGGCTCGCGCGCACCCGCCACTCGCCCTGGGCGGTCGCCGTCTCGTCCAGCAATGCGAGCTGCGCCGCGTTTTTCGCCCGTTGCATCATAGTTCTGCCGCGAGGCGCGAGCCCTCGTCGATCGCGCGCTTGGCGTCGAGCTCAGTCGCGAGCTTGGAGCCGCCGATCAGGTGCAACCGGTAGCCGGCGGCTGCAACGCCCGCCGCCAGCTCGCGCTGCGGCTCCTGGCCCGCGCAGATGACGACGTGGTCCACGGCCAGCAGCCGCGATTCGGTTCCGTTAGAAATGTGCAGGCCGGCATCGTCGATGCGCTGGTAACTCACGCCGGGCAGCATGCGCACGCCGCGCCGCTTGAGCGCAAGCCGGTGCACCCAGCCCGTGGTCTTGCCGAGGTCGCGCCCGGGAGGGGTCGGCTTGCGTTGCAGGAGCCAGATCGTGCGCGGCATCGAAAGCTCGAGGTCCGCCTGCGGCGCAAGGCCACCGCGTGTCGAGAGCGTCATGTCGATGCCCCATTCACTCATGAACGCGGGTATGTCGACGCTGGCCGGCGGGTGCGAGGCATCGTGGCTCAGGAATTCCGCGACGTCGAAGCCGATGCCGCCGGCGCCGACGATCGCGACCGACGGACCGACCGGCTTCCCATGCAGCAGCACGTCGATATAGGACAGGACCTTCGGATGCCCGAGGCCCTCGATGACCGGCATGCGCGGCACGACACCCGATGCCAGCACGATCTCGTCGAAGTCGCCCCCGGTCAATTCGGCGATGCCGGCACGGCGCGACAACGCGAGACGCACGCCGGTCAACTCGATCTGCCGTCGGTAGTAGCGCAGCGTCTCGTGAAACTCCTCTTTGCCCGGGATGACCTTCGCCATGTTGAACTGGCCGCCGATGCGATCGGCCGCCTCGAACAGCGTGACGCGGTGGCCGCGGCCGGCGGCAACCGTCGCGCAGGCAAGGCCCGCGGGGCCAGCGCCGACGACGGCGATGCGCCGGCGCGTGGCTGCCGGCCGGTAATTGAGTTCCGTTTCGCGACCGGCGCGCGGATTGACCAGGCAGCTCGCAACCTGGTTCTCGAACACCAGGTCGAGGCAGGCCTGATTGCAGGCGATGCAGGTGTTGATCTCATCCGCCCGGCCCTCGGCGGCCTTGCGCACGAATTCCGCATCGGCCAGCAGCGGACGTGCCATGGAGACAAGGTCGGCGTCGCCGCTCGCGAGTACTTTCTCCGCGACCGCCGGGTCGTTGATACGGTTGCTGGTGACGAGCGGGATCGTTACGCTGCCACGCAGCTTGCGCGTGACCCAACTGAAGGCCGCGCGCGGCACCATCGTCGCGATGGTCGGAATGCGCGCTTCGTGCCAGCCGATGCCGGTGTTGATGATCGTGGCACCCGCCTGTTCGACGGCCTGCGCCAACTCGACGACCTCGTCCCAGGAACTGCCGCCCTCGACGAGATCGAGCATCGACAGCCGGTAGATGATGATGAACTCGCGACCGACCGCCGCGCGTGTCCGCGCAAGAAT
>CAYZDW010000225.1:0-3586 GCA_964477175.1 uncultured Steroidobacteraceae bacterium
GCCGGTCGCCCCACGGTGAGAGCCGGAAGCCGCCGACATCCAACGGCAGGCGCGTGACCTGGGCGGCTTCGCCGCCCGTTACCGGCAGGTACCAGACCTGCGCTACACCTGTACGCGAGGACAGGAAATAGACGCCGCTGCCATCCGGCGCCCAATCGGCCGCGGTGTCGTTCTCCTCGCTGCCGGTCAGCCGGAGTGGCGCCGACTGGCCGTCGATGTCGAGCAGCCAGAGGTCACTGCGGCCGCGGTCAGCCGCGAGATCCGTCTCGCGCAGCGAGTAGACGACGCGCCGGCCGTCAGGTGAAAGCTGCGCCTCGCTCAAGCGCGCGAGCGTCACGAGGTCCGCCGCGTTCAGACCGCGGGATGCGGCCGCGGCGGGCAGCGAGAAGATCGCCATCGCGGCGACCAGTAGCAGCTGTCGCATAAAATGAATCTCCGGCAGGACCAGTTATCCGGGATTCTATCAAGTGCGTCCGGCCGTTCGCGGCCGGATCAGGCCGAACACGCTCGAGTAGCCGTGCAGGAATGTCGCGCCCTGGATCGGCGCGATCTCGCCGGCGCAGAACATGCCGGCGACCGGGACGTCGACCATGCGGCGCAGGGCCGCGGAATCGTGGCCGGGTACTCCGAACATGCCGCGGCCGCGGCCCAGGCACGCGAACAGGAGTGCCGCCGCGGGCGGCGCTCGGCCGGCGAGCGCTTCGCCGAGGCGCGCCGACAGTTCGCGCGACGCGGCATCGCCGTCGCGCAGATGGAACTGCACGACGGCATTGCGGACGAGGCGCGCGCCGATCCACAGCGCGCCGCTATCCGGGTCGAGCCCGAGCACGTTGCGGATCAGGAACTCGCCGGTGCCAACGATCTGGCGCGGGCCTGGCAATGCGAGGCCGATGCACAGCGAGTCTCCGAAGCGCTCGCGGTCCCCCTCGTCGAGGCTCGCGAACAGCCCCGCCAGCAATTCCCTGGGTCGTCGGCCGTCGAGTTCGTGCAGCAGGTTGCCGTCGCAGGCGGTGATGAACAGCGGCTCGCCGATCGCGCGGCAACCCTGCGCGATGACCGGGTCGATCACGACGTTTCCGGTCAGCGCGAGCAGCAGCGCGCCAGAACGGTGGACATCGCGATTCGCGAATAGCCGCGCGGCGCCAGGCTCCGTCGTGCCGCTCGCCAGCCCGCCGACCACGGCCGCGCCCGGAAACGCGCGATCGATGCCCCGGGCGCAGGCCTCTGCGTCGATGGTGCCGGGATCGGTCAGCAGCAGGAAGCTCGCGCCCGATTCCGGACCGAGATCAAGCAGTCGCCACCACCTTTCGCGTGAAGTGGAGAGCGGAGGCAGAGTTGCCTGCTCCAGGTGCAGCGTCGTCAGCGTCGCGTCACCGATCCGTCCGGCCAGCAATGCAACGCCCGGCTCGTCCTCTTCTTCGCCGCCGCCGCCGATCAATCCGCCGGCGTTGCAGCCGAACAGCAGACCGTCGCCGAGCCAGGGCTCGAGCAGCTGTGGCAGCCGTTCCATGGCCGCGCCGTAGGCGACTGACACGAAGGCGATCACGAGATCCGGCCGGGTCAATATCGACTCGGTCGCCAACTGTTCGAGTGCCTCGCTGGCCGCCGTTTCGAGCTCGGGCCCTAGGCCGATGGCGCTCGCCCATTTCATGAAAGCTCCGGCTCAGGCGCCGGCGCCGACTTCTTCCTGCGGGATGACGATCATTTCCTGCTCCGCGGCGCGGACCCATTGTTGCAGATGATCGTCGGCCAGCATGGTCTCGAGGTAGCGCGTCGCGAGCTGGCTGAGCGGCAGTCCGTAGGTCCGGACCCGCAGCGCAACCGGCGCGTACATCGCATCCGCGACGCCGAAGTCGCCGAACAACCATGGACCCCGTTCACCGTGGTCGCGCCGGCAAGCGGACCAGATGGCATCGATGCGGCGCAGGTCCTGTTCGAGCGGCGGCGTCATCGGCACGCGCCGGCCGGTGGCGCGCGCGTTCATCGGACAACTGGCGCGGAGTGCCGTGAATCCCGAATGCATCTCGGTGGCGGTGGCGCGTGCCCGGGCGCGCAACACCGCATCGGCCGGCCAGCCGCGGCCGCCGGTGAGTTCCGAGGCGTATTCGCAGATCGCGAGCGATTCCCACACGCGCAACTCGCCGTGCATCAGCACCGGCACGCGACGCGTCGGCGAGAGCTTGGGGACCTCGCTTTCGAATTCGGGAGTGCCGAAATGGTACTGCCTTTCGGTGAATTCGAGTTCGAGGTGCTTGAGCAGCAACCAGGGGCGCAATGACCAGGAGCTGTAGTTGCATGTGCCGATGACCAGCGCGAGCTCGCTCATGCGAACGAGCCTGCGCGTCCGGCAAGGGCCGGTCAATCCTCTTTGGGCTTGCGGCTCTGGATCCAGCTCGACAGCTTTCGGAGGTCTTTCTTTTTCTTGAATTGCTTCTTGGCCAGCAGCCCGCTGTCGTAGGGGTCGTAGCCTTTCCTCAGGCCCTGGGGATTCTGCTGCACCTTCTGGTTGCTGCCCTGCGAGAACTCATTGCTGAACGCCAGATTCGGATCGTCCAGCAGACGCTTCATGACGTCCTCGCTGCTCGCGCCGGAATGGGGCACCCAGATGGCATTGCCGAGTTCGTCGAACTCGATCTTGCCGTGGCCGAGGCGTTGCTCCTCGGCGTAGCTCGACATCTCGCGCAGGTTGCCCGAGATCTTCTTGAACTTGTCGGCGTCGCCCATGACGCGCAGGTTCCCTGCAGTTAAGGTTTCCCAAACAAGACGCTATAGATCCAGGCCCCGTCAATCCGAGATCGGCTTCACATAACAGTACTGGATGTATATACAGGTGCCCGATACCATGTTCATCGTGTCTCCATCCCCCCATTTGCAGCGCCTGAACGACGCGCAACGCCAGGCGGCCTGCTTCGGCGAACGCCGCACCGGGGAATCGTTCAAGGCCCCCGCGCTGCTCGTGATCGCAGGTGCGGGCACCGGCAAGACTGCGACACTTGCCCATCGAGTCGCGCAGCTCGTGATCGAGGGTGTCGACCCCCTGCGGATCCTGCTCCTCACATTCACGCGCCGGGCCGCGCTCGAGATGACGCGGCGCGCCGAGCACATCGTCGGCGAGGCGCTGCGCCAGAGGCGGGGCGGGCCGCCCCTGGCCGTGCGCCTGCCCTGGTCGGGCACCTTCCATTCGGTTGCCAACCGATTGTTGCGCGAGTTCGCGCAGCCGCTCGGCATCGCGGCGGATTTCAGCGTCCTGGATCGCGGCGACGCCGCCGATCTGATGGATCTGCTGCGCCACGAGCGTGGCCTGTCGGCGCAGAAGCGCCGTTTCCCGCGCAAGGACACCTGCCTCGCGATTTATTCGCACCGTGTCAATGGCGGCCGCGGACTCGAAGAGGTGCTGCGCGAAAACTACCCGTGGTGCGGGAATTGGGCGGAGGAACTGCGCGGCCTGTTTCTCGCCTACGTGGACCGCAAGCAGTCGAATGCCGCGCTCGACTACGACGACCTGCTGCTGTACTGGCATGCGCTGATGCAGGAGCCCGCGCTTGCGGCGGAGGTCGGCGGCCGCTTCGACCACGTGCTCGTCGAC
>CAYZDW010000226.1:0-2636 GCA_964477175.1 uncultured Steroidobacteraceae bacterium
TCACCCGACAGCGGTCGCCGCGACGATCGACGCGCTTAGGCGCCGCGCCGCCGGCCGGCGCATCATCGCCGTGCTCGAGCCGCGCTCGAACACCATGCGCCTCGGCCACCACCGCGTGGGACTGGCGGCAGCACTCGCCGGCGCCGATCGCATCTGGCTGTATCAGCCTGCAGGGCTCGACTGGAATGTCGGCGAAGTCGCCGCGAAACTCGGCGGCAAGGCCGCGGTGGCCGGCAATGTGGCGCAACTCGTCGCGGCGCTGGCCGCGGAACTCGAGGCCGGCGACGAGGTGCTGATCATGAGCAATGGCGGCTTTGGCGGATTGCACGACAAGTTGTTGCAGGCGCTGCGGGCAGCCGCATGAAGGAGGCTATCCGCGAGTTGCCGCTGTTTCCTCTCAACACCGTGCTGTTCCCGGGCGGGCCCTTGCCGCTTAAGATATTCGAGCCGCGCTATCTCGACCTGATCAGCCGCTGCCTGCGCGAGCAGTCGGGCTTCGCCGTCGTGATGATCACCGAGGGTGAGGAAACCGCGACGACCGCAAGCTTCGCCGCGACCGGCACCGAGGCCGGCATCGTCGATTTCGACCGCCTCGAAAGTGGTTTGCTCGGTATCAGCTGTATCGGCCGCGAGCGCGTGCGCGTGCTGGAAGCCTGGCGCGAAGCCAATGGCCTGAACCGGGGGCGCGTCGTGGACATCGACGCCGATCCCGTGGTGCCGGTGCCGCCCGCGCAGGCCTGGCTCAGCGAGGTCGTGCGGCGCGTATTGCCCGAAACGGACGACGTCTACCGGCATGTCGAATTGCGCGAGGACGCCGCCTGGATCGGGAACCGCCTCGCCGAGTTGTTGCCGCTGTCGCTTGCCGACAAGCAGGCCCTGCTCGAGCTGACCGACCCGCTCGAACGGCTGTCGGCGCTGGAACCGGCGGTCAGCCGCAGCGAGGAGTGATCGAGTAAATCAGGATTTGCCCGGCGCGGGATTCCGCCAGCCCGCGAATCGCCCGCGCAATGCGTAAAGGCAGAGCAGGATCACGCCGCTCCAACCTGCCACCAGCCATCCGGTGAAGCCGTCGAAATCGCTGACCAGGAACGACAGGCGCGCGCTCTCGTCGCGCTGCGTTGCCGCCGCGGTCGCCTTGATGACGCAGATCCACCCCATGTGCAGGCCGATGCCGGCGGCGATGCTGCCGGTCCAGTGGCGCACGAGGCCGAGCAGCAGCCCGACGATCGAGAGCGTGATGAATGCGTCGGCAATGACCGCTGGCTCGGCAAATCGCGCAAGTGCCGCGGTCAGGAGCTGGATGCCGCTGTCCCAGCCGACTTCCGTATGCGGAATCTTCACGCGCGCGAGGAAATGGATCGCCGAATACAGGAGCGCGGTCATCCAGACCGCAAGCGTGGGCCCGGATTCGCGCAGCACGGCGCGAAACATCAGCCCGCGGAAAAAGGTTTCTTCGACGAGAGCGACGACCAGCCCGGTCAGCGCGCCGGCCGCGATGCCCTGCAACAGCATGATCGCATCCAGGCCCGGCCGCGCAGCGCGGATCCCGAGTACCACGATGACGAGTGCCATCGGTAACATGGTCGCGATGCCGAGCGCGAATCCGGCGCCGGCCTGGCGCAGGAAACGCGCGCGCGGCAGGCCGTAACCCCAGTCCGCGCGGGCGCGCAGACCGAGCCGCAAGACGGCGAGCGCGATGCCGGCCAGCATCAATAGTTGCCAGAAGCGGCTGACCACCTTATGGAACGGCCAGTCCGCCTGCAGCGTGTGCGCAAGCTGGTAAACGGGCCAGGCGGAGAGCGCGGCGAGCACCAGGGTGCCCGCGATCGCCGCCAGGAACCAGCCTGTCGCCCGCATCAACGTTCCGCCGCAATGCTCGCGAACGCTCGGCGCGCGGCGTCCACGGTAGCCGCGATCTCGGCCGCACCATGCGCGGCGGAAACGAAGCCGGCCTCGTAGGCCGAGGGCGCAAGGTAGATGCCGGAGTCGAGCATCAGATGGAAGAATTTGCGGAATCGTGCAACATCGCAGGCCATCACCTGGTCGTAATTGCGTACGTTTGTATCCTGCGTGAAGAACAGCCCGAACATGCCGCACACATGATTGGTCGCGAGCACGATGCCGGCTTCACGCGCGGCCGCGGCCAGGCCACCGACCAGTTGCCCGGTAGCGGCCGCGAGCGCCGCATGGAAGCCCGGGCGGGAAATGGCCTCCAGCGTCGCCAGCCCCGCCGCCATCGCAATCGGATTGCCGGACAGCGTGCCGGCCTGATAGACGGGACCGAGCGGCGCCAGGCGCTCCATGATCTCGCGCCGGCCGCCGAAGGCGCCGACCGGCAATCCGCCGCCGATGATCTTGCCGAGCGTCGTCAGGTCCGGCTGCACGCCGTAGAGCGCCTGCGCGCCGCCCAGGGCGACCCGAAAGCCGGTCATCACCTCGTCGAAGATCAGCACGGCACCGTGCCGGGAGCACAGTTCGCGCAGCCGCTCGAGGAAACCCGGCACGGGCGGCACGCAGTTCATATTCCCGGCGACCGGCTCGACGATGACGCAGGCGATCTCGTCGCCAATGGCGCCGAAGCAGTCGTCGAGCGCCTCGATGTTGTTGAACTCGAGTGTCACCGTGAAAGCCGCAAG
>CAYZDW010000227.1:0-4703 GCA_964477175.1 uncultured Steroidobacteraceae bacterium
TGCCGACCGGGCCGCCGTCAAACTTCTCGATGATGGTCATCAGCAGGCGGCGGTCCAGGTTGTCGAATCCATTCCGGTCGACTTCCAGCATGTCGAGCGCCGCCGCCGCGACCGCCTGGTCGATGCGGCCGGCGGCGCGCACCTCGGCGAAGTCGCGCACGCGGCGCAGCAGCCGGTTCGCGATGCGCGGCGTCCCGCGCGAGCGCTGTGCAAGGCCCACGGCGCCGGCGGCGTCGATCTCGAGACCGAGGATACCCGCGGTACGCAGCACGATCTGCCGGATCTCGTCTTCCGAGTAGAATTCCAGGCGCTGCACGATTCCGAAGCGGTCTCGCAACGGCGAGGTCAGGAGTCCCGCGCGCGTGGTCGCGCCGACCAGCGTGAACGGCGGCAGTTCGAGCTTGATCGAGCGCGCCGCCGGTCCCTCACCGATCATGATGTCGAGCTGGTAATCCTCCATCGCGGGATAGAGGATCTCCTCGACGATCGGGCTCAGGCGATGGATCTCGTCGATGAACAGCACGTCGCGCGGCTGTAGATTGGTCAGGATGGCCGCCAGGTCGCCCGGGCGCTCCAGCACCGGGCCCGAGGTCTGCCGCAAGCTGACGCCGAGCTCATGCGCGACGATATGCGCGAGCGTCGTCTTCCCAAGACCGGGCGGGCCGAAGATCAGCACGTGATCGAGCGCCTCGCCACGCCGTCGCGCGGCCTCGATGAAAATGCTCATCTGCTCCTTGACCGGAGCCTGGCCGATGTACTCGGCCAGCCGCCGCGGGCGCACGGTGCGATCGAGATCCTCGTCCTCGCGCGTGGCCACGGCCGCAACGACCCGGTCCTGTTCGATCATCGGTTCAGCAGTTACCTTGCGGCCGCCTGCAGGGCGCGGCGTATGAGTTCTTCGGTCGCGACACCGTCATTGTCGACGGATTTCAGCAGCCGTGTCACCTCGCCCGGACGGTAACCGAGCGCGACCAGCGCCGCATAGGCCTCGGCTTGGGCACCTTTGCCGTCGGAGCGCTGTGCGGCGGACGGCAGCTGGCCGAGCGCGCGAATACGATCGCGCATCTCGATCAGCAGCCGCTCGGCGGTCTTGCGACCGATGCCTGGTATGCGGGTCAGTGCGTCGACATCCTGGGCCTCGACACAGACCAGGAAGGTCTCCACGTCGATGCCCGACAGGAGCGCAAGCCCGATCTTCGGTCCGATCCCGGAGACGCGCAGCAGGTCCCGGAACAGGCGCCGCTCGTCCTCGGTTGCGAATCCGTAGAGCAGGTGCGCGTCCTCGCGCACCACGAGGTGCGTGTGCAGCTGGACTTCGCTGCCGAGCTCCGGCAGCCGGTAAAAGGTCGACATCGGTGCTTCAAGTTCGTAGCCGACGCCGGCCACGTCGATGAGCAGCGCCGGCGGCTGCTTGCGGACCAGCTTTCCGCGCAGGTAACCGATCATCGGGTGCCGGTCGCCCGGCTGTTCCATCGGCCGCCGCGGTGATGCGCGTGGCACAGCGCAATCGCCAGCGCATCGGCCGCGTCGGATCCGATTCGCCCTTCGACGGCCAGCAGGGCCTTGATCATATGCTGCACCTGAGCTTTCTCAGCCGCGCCGGTCCCGGTAACCGTCTGCTTGATGGCTCGCGGGGCGTATTCGAATACAGGCGCGCCGGTGTGGCAGGCCCCACAGAGGGCCGCGCCGCGTGCCTGCCCCAGTTTCAGCGCGCTGTCTGGATTGCGGTGCATGAACACACGCTCGATCGCGATCTCGGCGGGCGTGTAGGTGTCGACCAGTTCGGTGACATGGCGGTGGATTTCGAGGAGGCGTCCGGCCATCGCGCCGTTGCCGACGCGTATGCAACCGCTCGTGACATAGCGGACGCCGGACTGGCCGGCGTCCACGACGCCGTAACCGGTGACCCGCGACCCGGGGTCGAGGCCGAGGATGCGCACCATAAACGTTATGATACCGGCATTCCCACTGCTCCGACACGCGCCGCGAGATGAAGACGACCACACTTGCGCCCGCCGCCGGTTCGACCGTGCTGGCCGAACTGCAGGCGCAGCTTGCGGCGCAGGCCGCCGACACCGCGGACTGGCAGGCCGCCGCCGCGCAGGGTCTCGAGGTGGCCGCGATTGTCGCCGCGCTCGACGCTGAGCGGGAAATCATCGCGGGCGCGCTGTTGCAGCCGCTGCTGGGCCGCGGGTTGATGCAGGAGACGCAGGCTGCCACCGCCTTCGGTGATGCGGCCGTGCGATTCGCCAGGCAGCTTGATCGGCTCGGGGAATTCCAGGCCGGTGGGCAATGGACGCCGGACCGGGCCCTGTCGGCCGGCCAGGCGGATGCCTTGCGCCGGATGCTGCTCGCGGTCGTCACCGATCCACGCCTGGTGCTCGCGCGACTCGCCGAGCAACTGCGCCGCATGCGCCAGGCGCGGGGGCTCGACGAGACCACGAGGCTCAGGCTCGCGTGGGAGACGCGCGAAATCTACGCGCCGCTCGCCAACCGGCTCGGGATCTGGCAGCTCAAGTGGGAACTCGAGGACCTCGCCTTCCGCCATCTCGAACCCGCCGAATACCGTCGCATTGCTGGACAACTCAATGAAACGCGCGCGGACCGCGAAAAATACATCGAGTCGGTCAGGAGCGAGATCGTCGGGGAGCTCGGGCGCGTCGGCGTGCGCGCCGAAGTCCTCGGGCGGCCAAAGCACATTTACAGCATCTGGCGGAAAATGCGCCGCAAGAACCTCGCCTTCGACGAGGTTTTCGACATCCGCGCGGTCCGTATCGTCACCGGGACCGTGACCGACTGCTACGCCGCGCTCGGCGCCGTACACGGCCGCTGGCACTACATTCCGGGCGAATTCGACGACTACATCGCCACACCCAAGGACAACCTCTACCGTTCGCTGCACACCGCGGTGATCGGTCCGGGGGCGGTTCCGCTCGAGATTCAGATACGCACGCGCGACATGCACGAGCACGCCGAACTCGGCGTGGCGGCACACTGGCGTTACAAAGAAGGCGGCGTACGCGACGCGGCCTACGACCGCAAGGTGGAGTGGCTGCGTGAACTGCTGGTGCCGGCGACCGACGCCGAGACCGACAGCGATTTCCTGAGCCGCGTGCGAACCGAACTGTTCGAGGATCGTGTCTATGCATTGACACCCAAGGGCGAGGTCATCGACCTGCCGGTAGGCAGCACGCCGCTCGATTTCGCCTATCACGTGCACACCGATCTCGGGCACAGCTGCCGCGGCGCGCGGGTCAATGGCCGGATCGTGCCGCTGAACCATCGCCTGGCCAATGGTGAGGTCGTGGAAATCATCCGTGGCAAGCAGGCGCAGCCGAGCCGGGACTGGCTCGTGGAGCAGCAGGGGTTCCTGGCCTCGCCGCGTAGCCGCAGCAAGGTCCGCGCATGGTTCAAGAAGCGCGACGCCGGCCAGAATCTCGAGGAAGGCCGCGAAATGTTCGAGCGTGAATTGCTTCGCATCGGCGCGCCGAACGCCGTGATATCCGATCTGATCGACGAGTTCGGCGTCGCCAATGCGGAAGCGCTGTACCTCGCGCTGGGTTCCGGGGACCTCGCCCTCGCGCAGGTGGCGGGGGCGATTCATCGGCGCATGCGCGAGCCGGAGTCGCGGCCCCTTCCCAGGCCGCCGCAGACGGCGCCGGCGCGTCGCGATGCAGCCGGTGCCGTGCAGATCGAGGGTGTCGGCGACCTGATGTCGAGCTATGCGCGATGCTGCAATCCGGTCCAGCCGGAACCAGTCACGGGCTACGTGACGGTGGGCCGCGGCGTGACGATCCACCGCTCGGGCTGCAGCAACCTGGCGCGCCTGGCGGCGCGCGCGCCGCAGCGCCTGTTGCAGGTCGCGTGGGGGAAAGAAGGGATCACGCGCTTTCCGGTGGACATCGTGGTCCACGCGATGGATCGCCGCGGCCTGGTGCGCGACATCAGCACGCTGCTGGCGGACGCGAAGATCAACATTGAACGCATGCTCTCGCGTACCGACCCCGCGCAAGACAGTGCCGACCTGTCCCTGCGCATCTCGATTTCGGGTCTTGGCGAGCTGTCGCACCTGCTCGCGCGACTGGCCGCGTTGCCGGGCGTAATCAGCGCGCGACGGCGCGTCTGACTCAACGGTTCGGAATGTCGATCGCGCGTTTGTCGGCGGCGAGCGCCGCCTCGTGCATCGCCTCGGACAGCGTCGGGTGTGCGTGAATTGTGCGCTGCAGGTCCTCGCTGCTCGCCGAATACTCCATCGCGAGCACGGCCTCGGCGATCAGTTCGCCGGCCATCGGCCCGATCACGTGGATGCCGAGGATCTCGTCACTCGCGGCATCCGCGACGATCTTGCAGAACCCGGCTCCTGCCTTCATCGCGCGCGCCCGGCCGCTGGCGGCAAATGGGAAGCTGCCCGTCTTGTACGGCCGCCCGATCGCCTTGACCTGTTCCTCTGTCTGTCCGACCCAGGCGATCTCCGGCGCCGTGTAGATGACCGACGGAATCGTCTTGTAATTGACTTCGCCGTACAGGCCCGCGATGCGGTCGGCGACCGCGACGCCCTCCTCCTTGCCCTTGTGCGCGAGCATCGGGCCACGCACGCAGTCACCGACTGCCCAGACGTCTGCTGCGCCGGTGCGGCAGTGCCCGTCGACCTTGATGAAGCCGCGATCGTCAAGCAGCACACCCGTTTGTTCGCCTAGCAGACC
>CAYZDW010000228.1:0-2619 GCA_964477175.1 uncultured Steroidobacteraceae bacterium
GGCTACAAGGGCCGCGTGGGCCTGTACGAGGTGATGGAGATCACCGACGAGCTCCGCGAGCTGATCCTCGTGGGCGCCTCGTCGCTGGAAATTCGCCGGAAAGCCATCGAAGAAGGCATGATTACGCTGCGCGGCAGCGGATTGCGCAAGATCAAGGACGGCGTGACGACGATCGAAGAAGTGCTCAGGGAAACCGTGAAGTAACAGGCAGAAGGCAGAAGGCAAAAAAACATTATGGCGACGCTTCCCGACCTCCTCAAGCAGACCGTGGACCTCCAGGGATCCGACTTGCACCTCTCGATCGGATCGCCGCCGCAAGTCCGCGTGCACGGCGAGCTGCGAAAACTGGAGGGCCCCGAGCTGACGCCCACCGACACCAAGTCGCTGGGCTATGCCGTGCTGACCGACGCCCAGAAGAAGCGGTTTGAAGAGACGCTCGAGCTGGACTTCTCGTTCGGCATCCGCGGCCTGGCGCGGTTCCGGTGCAACATGTTCAACCAGCGCGGCGCGGTGGGCTGCGTGTACCGCCAGATTCCCGAGCGCATCCGGCCGTTCGACGAGCTCGGCCTGCCCGCCGTGCTGGCGAAGATGGCCGAGCGCCCGCGCGGCCTCGTGCTGGTGACCGGCCCGACCGGCAGCGGCAAGTCCACGACGCTGGCCGCGATGATCGACAAGATCAACCAGGAGCGGCACGGCCACATCCTGACGGTCGAAGACCCGATCGAGTACCTGCACCAGCACAAGAACTGCCTGATCAACCAGCGCGAGCTTCACAGCGACACGCAAAGCTTCACCAACGCCTTGCGCGCGGCGCTCCGCGAGGATCCGGACGTGGTGCTGATCGGCGAAATGCGCGACCTGGAAACCGTCGAATCGGCGCTGCGCATCGCCGAGACGGGCCACCTGACATTCGGCACGCTGCACACCAACTCGGCGGCCTCCACCATCAACCGCATCATCGACGTCTTCCCGTCGCACCAGCAGTCGCAAATCCGTACGCAGCTGTCGCTCGTCGTCGAGGGCATCGTGTGCCAGGCGCTGCTGCCCCGCACCGACGGCAAGGGGCGTGTCGTGTCGCTCGAAATCCTCGTGCCGACCGCCGGCATCCGCAACTTGATCCGCGAGGACAAGGTGCACCAGATCTATTCCGCGATGCAGACCGGGCAGGAAAAACTCGGGATGCAGACGATGAACCAGTCGCTGGCCACGCTGTATTTCCGGCGCATGATCACGCTGGACACCGCGATGACGGCCTCGTCCAATAAGGAAGAGCTGCAGGAGATGATCAACCGCGGCGCCGGCGTGGTGGCGGGCGCGGGCATGGGACGTCCGGGCGCGCCCGGGACGGGTGGCCGGCCGCCGATGCGGCCCGGTTCCTAGGACAATGGGCGCCTCCCCCCAATCGACGATCGGAACCGCTGACATCGGAGATTGAATCATGGCGACTTTCGCTTTTTCAGGACGCACGCGATCGGGCGAGAACATTTCCGGCGAGCGCATGGGCGACACGATGGATGCCGTGGTCGCCGCGCTTCGGCGCGAGCAGATCTCGGTCACGCGCATCCAGCCGGCGCAGGCCAAGGCCGGCCCGGCGGCCGCGGTCAAGAAGCTCAAGGCCCGCGGCGTGCCCGCCAAGAACCTGGCGGTGTTTACGCGTCAGTTCTCGGTGATGATCGACGCGGGCCTGCCGCTCGTGCAGTGCCTCGACATTCTGGGCAACCAGGAAGAGCACAAGTATTTCGCCCAGGTCATTCTGGCGACCCGCGCCGACGTCGAGGGCGGCATGTCGCTCGCCGAAGCGATGAAGAAGCACCCCAAGTGCTTCGACGCGCTCTTCTGCAACATGATTGCCGCGGGCGAGGCGGGCGGTATTCTCGACACGATTCTGAAGCGCCTGGCGGTCTACATCGAAAAGGCCGTGAAGCTGAACTCCCAGGTGAAGTCGGCGATGATCTACCCGGTCGCGGTCATCGTCATTGCCGTCGTCGTGATCGGCGTCATCTTGTGGAAGGTCATCCCGACCTTCGCCTCGCTCTTCGCCGGCCTGGGCGCCACGCTGCCGCTGCCGACCCGCATTGTCATGGCCCTGAGCGACAACCTGGTCCGCTTCATGCCGTTCCTCTTCGTCGGCTTCTTCGCGACCGGCTGGGCGTTCCGCACCTACTACGCCACCGAGAAGGGCCGCCGGGTGGTCGACGCGATCATGCTGAAGATGCCGATTCTGGGGCCGATCCTGCGGAAGATCGCGGTGGCGCGGTTCTGCAGGACCTTGTCCACCTTGATGGCGTCGGGCGTGCCGATTCTGGACGGGCTCGACATCACGGCCCGCACCTCGGGCAACTCGATCATCGAAGACGCGATTCTGAAGACGCGCAAGAGCATCGAGGGTGGCGAGACCATCGCCGCGCCGCTGAAAGAGACGAAAGTGTTCCCCGGCATGGTCGTGCAGATGATCAGCGTCGGTGAGGCGACCGGCGCGCTCGACACCATGCTGAGCAAGATCGCCGACTTCTACGAGGAAGAAGTCGACGTCGCGGTCGAAGGGCTGCTGACCCTGCTCGAGCCGGTCATGATCGCGTTCCTGGGCGGCGCCGTCGGCGGCATCGTCATCGCGATGTA
>CAYZDW010000229.1:0-9284 GCA_964477175.1 uncultured Steroidobacteraceae bacterium
CAGTTCGTGAGCTATGCCGACGCCGTCGACCGCTCGGCGCCGGCGGTCGTGGATATTTGCACCGTGCGGCGCGTGCTGGTGCCGAGTATAGGCACGCTGCCGCCGGAAATCGGCCGGCTGTTCGGCGAGGTGTGGCCAGACTACCAGGAACGTGTCGAGCGTAGCCTGGGCTCGGGCGTCATTTACGATGCGGGCGGTCATGTCGTGACCAACTTCCACGTCATCGAGCGCGCCTCACAGATCAGAGTGGAGCTCAAGGACGGGCGCGAGGCAGCGGCGACGCTCGTCGGCGTGGACCGCGACACCGACCTCGCCGTCCTCAAGGTTGACCTCGCGAAGCTGCCGGTAATTCCGCTCGGCCGTTCCGACCGGCTGCGTGTCGGCGAGCCGGTGCTCGCGATCGGGAACCCGATTGGCCTGGGCCACACCGTCACGCAGGGCATCGTCAGCGCGACCGGCCGCGGGCAGCTTGGCGTCGCAACTTACGAGAATTTCATCCAGACCGACGCGGCGATCAACGTCGGGAATTCCGGCGGCGCGCTGGTCGACGCGTCGGGTAAGCTGGTCGGGCTCAATACCGTGGTCGTTGGCCGCACGTTCGGGATCGAGGGCATCGGTTTCGCGATCCCGGTCGACCTCGTGCGCGGCGTCGTGGACGCCATCCTGCGCGACGGCCGGGTCGTGCGCGGCTGGATCGGTGTCGTTCCGCGCGACCTGACCGCGAGCGAGACCGAGCAGTTTGGGATCCCCGAGGGTTCCGTGCTGGTGCGTCACGTCTATCCGGGCAGCCCGGCGAGCGCGCAGGGTGTCGCGCGCGGCGACATCATCACCGAGGTCAATGCCAAGAATCTGCGCGGCGCGCAGGACCTGATGGCGCGCGTCGCAATGCTGAAGCCCGGCCAGGGCGTGCGCCTCGTACTGTGGCGCGGGCCGCCGTTCGAGGGGCCGGTGCGCGAACACAACGTCCGGATCGAAGTCGTCGAGCGGCCACCGCAGGCGGCTGCGTCGTCCTGAAGCGGGATTCGCGTCAGGTCCTCGCGCCCGGCATGCGCCGGATATTGGCGCCGAGCTGGCGCAGTTTCTCCTCGATGCATTCGTAGCCGCGGTCGATGTGGTAGATGCGCTGGACGTCGGTCACGCCCTCGGCGACCAGTCCGGCCAGCACCAGGCTTGCCGAGGCACGCAGGTCGGTGGCCATCACCGGCGCGCCCGAAAGCCGTGGCACACCGCGAATCACCGCGGTGTGCCCCTCGAGTTGCAGGTCGGCGCCGAGCCGGCGCAACTCGAGCCTGTGCATGTAGCGGTTCTCGAAGATGGTCTCCACGATCGTGCTGACACCGTCGGCGATCGCGTCGAGCGCGGCGAGCTGCGCCTGCATGTCGGTCGGGAACGCCGGGTACGGCGCCGTGCGGATGTCCACCGCCGCGGGCCGCCGGCCGTGCATGTCCACGCTGACCCAGTCAGCGCCGGTCTCAACGGTGCCACCCGCCTCGCGCAGCTTGGCGAGTACCGCATCGAGATGGTCGGGCCTCGTGTTGCGCACGCGCACCCGACCGCCCGTGATCGCACCCGCGACGAGGAATGTGCCGGTCTCGATGCGATCCGGCAGCACGTCGTACTCGCATCCTCCGAGGCGTTCGCGTCCCTCGATGACGATCGTATCGGTGCCCGCCCCCGACACAGCCGCGCCCATGGTATTGAGGCAACCGGCGAGATCGACGACCTCCGGTTCACGCGCGGCGTTCTCGATCACGGTACAGCCTTGCGCAAGCGTCGCCGCCATCATGAGGTTCTCGGTACCGGTCACCGTGACGGTATCCAGCACGATGCGCGTGCCCTGGAGCCGGCCGGCCCTGGCGTGGATGTAGCCGCCCTCCATGCTGATCTCCGCGCCCATCGCCTCGAGTCCGGCCACGTGCAGGTTGACCGGTCGCGCGCCGATCGCACAGCCACCTGGTAGCGAGACGCGGGCCTCGCCGTACCGCGCGAGCAGCGGGCCGAGCACCAGGATCGAGGCGCGCATCGTCTTGACCAGTTCGTAAGGCGCCACCGGCGTGGTCAGTGCCGCTGCGTCGACTTCGATACGCATACCCTCGCCGACGGTCACGCCGACACCCATGCGGCCCAGCAGCTCGATCATCGTCGTGACGTCGTGCAGGTGCGGCACATTGCCGATCGTCACCGGCGCATCGGCCAGGATCCCCGCCGCGAGGATCGGCAGCGCCGAATTCTTGGCGCCCGAGGCGCGCACCTCGCCCGAGAGCCGGATGCCACCCGAGATCTGCAGCTTTTCCATTGCCCGGCCCCTCAGTCCGCGGCACGCCGCGCCCACTCGTCGGGCGCCGGCGTGTCGAGAGACAGCGCGTGGATTTCCTTGCCAACCGCTGCGCCGAGCGCCCGGTAGACGAGCTGGTGGCGCTCTATTGTTCTTAGCCCCGCGAACTGCAATGCCACCACGAGCGCCTCGAAATGGACGTTGTCATCCGAACGAACTTCGACCGTCGCGCCCGGCAGCGCAATCTGAATCTGCTCGCGAATCTGTTCCGGCGTCATCACGTCTCTCTCGAAAACGGGCCGCCATCTTATCCGGCATTGCAGGCCACCGGCACGACACCACGCGGAGCCGGGCCCGGCGCAGCATGGCCTCGCGCGGGTGGCCATCGGTGCCGGTGTATGATGCCGGCCTGTTACTGACGGCGATCCCACCCCGATGAGCCAACCCGCAGACCGAACCCGCCTGATCGACATGGGGCGCCAGGCGCTGCGCATCGAGGCGCAGGCGGTGGCCGCGCTCGTCGACCGGCTCGGTGACGAATTCGCCGCGGCCTGCCTCATATTCTTCGAATGCCGCGGCCGGGTCGTCGTCTCGGGCATGGGCAAGTCCGGTCATGTCGGCGGCAAGATCGCCGCCACGCTCGCGAGCACCGGAACGCCGTCGTTCTTCCTGCACCCGGCCGAAGCGAGCCACGGCGATCTCGGCATGCTGACCAAGGGCGACGTCGTGCTTGCGATCTCGAACTCCGGCGAGACCGCCGAGCTCCTGACCATCCTGCCGCTGATCAAGCGCATGGGCGCGCCGCTTGTCGCGATGACCGGCAGCGCAAACTCGACACTCGCGCGCGAGGCCGACGTCCACCTGGATGTCAGCGTGCCCGCCGAAGCCTGCCCGCTCAACCTCACACCGACGGCGAGCACCACGGCGACGCTCGCGATGGGCGATGCGCTCGCCGTCGCCCTGCTGGGCCAGCGCGGATTCACGGAGGCCGACTTCGCGCGCTCGCACCCGGGTGGTGCGCTCGGCCGAAGGCTGCTGCTGCGGGTCCAGGACGTCATGCGGCGCGACGCAGACCTGCCGATGGTCCGGCCGGACACGCCGCTATCGCAGGGCCTGCTCGAAATGTCGCGCAAGGGACTCGGCATGACGGCCGTCGTCGACGGCGGCCGGCGCGTCGTCGGCATCTTCACCGACGGCGACCTGCGGCGCGCGCTCGACCGCGAGATCGACATCCACCGCAGCACGATGGCCGATGTGATGACCGTGGGTTGCCGCTCGATCGGGCCGCAGGAACTCGCTGCGGAGGCGGTGCTGATGATGGAACGGCATGCGATCAACGGGCTGCTCGTGCTGGATGAGAATGGCGTGATGATCGGCGCACTCAATGTCCACGACTTGCTGCGTGCGGGGGTCATGTGACGGCCGCCGCCGATGTTGCCCTCGTGGTATTCGACGTCGATGGCGTGCTGACCGACGGCCGTCTGTGGTTCGGGCCCGACGGCGAAGCGCTGAAGGCCTTCCACGTCCGCGACGGCCACGGCATCCGGATGCTGATCGCGGCCGGTGTTCGCGTCGCGGTGATTTCCGGGCGACGCTCGACCGCGGTCACCCAACGCATGCGCGAACTCGGCGTCGCCGATGTCGCGCAGGGTGTCGGCGACAAGGCCCGTGCGCTCGGCGAGCTGCTCACGCGCACCGCGATCGAGGCCCGCAACGTCGCCTGTCTCGTCGACGACACACCGGACCTCGAACTGATGGCCGCGGTCGGCCTAGCGGCCGCCGTGGCCGACGCGCACCCCGCGGTGCTGGCAGCAGCCGCTCACGTGACCCGCGCTCCCGGCGGGCGCGGCGCCGTACGCGAGTTCTGCGACTGGCTGATCGCGCAGCGGAGCGGCGAGCGATGATCGGCCGGCTGCTGCTGCTCGCGGCATTGATCGCGCTGCTCGCGGTGCTCGTCGAGTGGCGACTGCTCGGGCGCGAGGAGGCACCGCCCATTGTCGAAGCTGCACGACCGGGTTATTACCTGACGGGCATCGGTCTCGAGGAATTCGGCGCCGACGGACGGCTGCGGCTTGGCCTGCAGGCGGCGACTGCTGCGGAAGAGCCGGTCAGCGGTGTCGTCACCCTGCAGGAGGTCGTTGTCGACTATCACGTGCTCGCCGGCCAGAGCTGGCGGCTCACTGCGGCGCAGGGCCACGTCCCGCGCGGCGCTCATACCGTCGAGTTTGAGGGCGATGTGCGCCTGAGTGGGAATCCTGGCGGCGCGCGGGAGCTCACAGAACTCAGGACCGCGCGCCTGACGCTCGACACCGCCAAGGAGCACGCCGAGACCCGCGAGGCGGTTACGCTCGCGTTTGGCCAGCACCTGATGCACGCACGCGGACTGCATGCCGACTTGAAAGCCGGCAGCCTGCAGCTAGAATCCGACGTACATGGCATTTTCACTCCGTAGGGCGGCATTCGCCGTTGCCTTTCTTGGCGCTGCCGCCTGCGCTGCCTTCGCACAGGACCGCAGCCGGCTTCCCATTACCGTCGAGGCACGATCGTCCGACTTCGACTATCAAAATAGCGTACTGGTGTTCAACGAGGTGGCGATCGTCCAGGGAGCGATCCGCATCACGGCGGAACGCGCCCAGGCCAGCGGTCTCGACTTCGAGGACAGTGGCTGGGAATTCAGCGGATCGGTGCGCATGGCGTTGCCGAATGGCTCGCTCGCGAGCGACACGGCGCGGGTGCGCTTCGCTCGTGGCGAAATCCAGAGCGCGACCGTGGCCGGGGCGCCGGCGACCTTCGAGCAACGCCGCGAGGCGGAACTCACCCAGGGGCGCGCGAATCGCATCGATTACGATCTCGGCCAGGGGACGGTCGAACTCGCCGGTGACGCCTGGCTCTCCGACGGACGCCACGAGATCACGGGCGCAACACTTGTTTACAGCACCGGGAGCCAGCGCGTCATTTCGCGCGAGCAGGTCGTCATCACGATCAATCCAACCGAGCCGCCGGCCGCGCCGAAAGAGCACGAATGAGTCTCTTATCCGCCACGGGCCTCGAGAAGAGCTACCGGAAACGCATGGTCGTCAGCTCGCTGTCGCTGCAGATCGAGAGCGGCGAGGTCGTCGGCCTGCTCGGACCCAACGGCGCCGGCAAGACCACGGCGTTCTACATGATCGTCGGCCTCGTGCCCTGCGACGGCGGGCGCATCGAGCTCGACGGCGAGGACATCACGCAGCTGCCGATGCACGCGCGCGCACGGCGCGGTCTCGGCTACCTGCCGCAGGAGGCCTCGGTGTTCCGGCGCATGAGCGTTGCCGACAATGTCATGGCGATACTCGAGACGCGCCGCGACCTCGACAAGGCTGCGCGCGACGAAGCGCTCGAGCGGCTGCTCGAGGAGCTGCATGTCGCGCACTTGCGCGACAATATCGGCATGAGCCTGTCGGGCGGCGAGCGACGGCGCGTCGAAATTGCCCGGGCGCTCGCGGCTGACCCCGCCTTCATCCTGCTCGACGAGCCCTTCGCTGGTGTCGATCCCCTGTCCGTGCACGATATCCAGCGCATCGCCCGCCACCTGGCCGAGCGTGGCATCGGGGTCCTGATCACCGATCATAACGTCCGGGAAACATTGGGAATTTGTAGCCGCGCCTACATCGTCAACCAGGGCGCGGTCCTGGCCTCCGGTTCTGCCGACGAGATCCTTGCCAATCCGGAGGTCCGCAAGGTTTACTTGGGCCAGGATTTCCGGCTCTGACCGTGCGGCGCCCGCCGCCGGCGGGTCGCCGGTGTCGCCGAGGATTCGCGCGCGCGCATGATGAAACCCACCCTGCAGCTCCGGATCGGCCAGCAGCTGACGATGACGCCGCAGCTGCAGCAGGCGATCCGGTTGCTGCAGCTTCCCGCACTCGAACTGCGGGCCCAGATCCAGCAGGCGCTCGAGAGCAATGTGATGCTCGAGGCCGAGGACGAATTCGAGCCGGCCACCTCGCTCGATGCCATGTCCGACGACGACCGCGCCGAAGGGGATGCGACCGACGCCGATGAGCCGGTCGTCGAGATCGGTGACGAATGGACCGAGCCGACCGCGGCCGAATCGGAGCCAGTCAGGTCGGGCAGCGGCGACGGCGCGCAGGAATTCGCCGACGAATCGGGCCAGACGCTGCAGGACCATCTCGTCTGGCAGCTCGAGATGGCGCGACTGCCGACCGCCGCGATGACGATCGGCCGCGCGCTGATCGACGCGATCAATGACGACGGCTACCTGACCGAGACACCCCAGGCAATCGCGGATACCGTCGCACCCGAAGTGCGCGCGAGTCTACCCGAGGTAGAGGCGGTGCTCGCGATCATCCAGCAGTTCGATCCCGCCGGTGTCGCGGCGCGGTCGGTCGCCGAATGCATCGAATTGCAGCTGCGCCAGCTCGATCCCGCCACGCCAGGCCTGCAAGCGGCGCTCGCGCTCGCGCACCGCCACCTCGAACTGGTCGCTGACCAGCAGTTCTCCGTTCTGGAGCGACAGATGCACTGCAGCGGGGAGGAACTCGACGTCGCACTCGCGCTGGTGCGCAGCTGTCACCCGCGGCCCGGCTCGACGATACAGCCGGTTCGCACGGAATACGTCGTGCCGGATGTCTACGTGCGCCGTTCGCCGCAGGGCTGGATCGTCGAGATGAACCCTGCCTCGGTGCCGCGCGTGCGCCTGAACGAAAGCTACGCGGGACTCATCACGCGTGCCGCCGACCATGCGGTGCTGCGGACCCAGCTGCAGGAGGCTCGCTGGCTGCTGCGCAGCCTGGAGATCCGTAACGACACGATGCTGCGCGTCGCGCGTTCGATCGTCGAGCGCCAGTCTGCGTTTCTCGACCGCGGCGAGGAATCGATGCAGCCGATGATTCTGCGGGACGTCGCGGAAGCGGTGCAGATGCACGAGTCTACGGTCTCACGCGTGACGACCGGCAAGTACCTGCACACGCCGCGCGGCGTCTTCGAGTTTCGCTATTTTTTCTCGAGCCAGGTGCCGGGCGACGACGGCGCAGGCATCTCGTCCACCGCCATCCGCGCCAAGATCCGCAAGTTGATCGCCCAGGAGTCACCGGACCGGCCGCTCAGCGACAGCCGCATCGCGGAGTTGTTGTCGACCGACGGGGTCCTGGTCGCCCGGCGCACTGTCGCCAAGTATCGCGAGGCCCTCGGCATCCCGCCCTCGAGCGAGCGCCGGCGGGTCACGGCCCGCTGACCTGCCCCACTGCAGCACCATGTACAGGAGGAAGTCACCATGCAGCTGACGCTCACTGGCCATCACATCGATGTTACTCCGGCCTTGCGGGGCTACGTCGAGAAGAAGCTGGACCGCGTCGTGCGGCACTTCGACCACGTGATCGACGTGCACTGCGTGTTGACGGTCGAGAAACTCGAGCACAAGGCAGAGGCGACGCTGGGAGTCAGTGGCGCGGTGATCCATGCCGACGCGATCGACGGCGACATGTACGCCGCGATCGACGCGCTGGCCGACAAGCTCGACCGGCGCATGCGCAAGCACAAGGAAAAGCTGACCGACCACCACGCGGCCGAAGTGCTGCGCGGCCGGCCGGCGTGAACCGGCCACGCGCCGGTAGTGGCCAGCGATGATCCGTCTCGTCGTCGTCAGCGGCTTGTCGGGCTCGGGCAAGAGCGTCGCGCTCAACATGCTCGAGGACCTCGGCTGGTACTGCATCGACAACATCCCGGCCGGACTCGTGCAGGCACTGGTCTCGCACTCGGTGCAGACCGAGGAGCCGATCTATCGCCGCCTGGCCGTCGGCCTCGACGCGCGCAATCGCCCTGACGACCTGGCGTCGATACCGGCCCTGGTCGCCGACCTGACCCGGGCGGGGCTGCGTTGCGAGATCCTTTACCTGCACGCCGAGGACGAGGTGCTGCTGCGGCGCTACGCCGAGACGCGCCGCCGCCATCCGCTGGCCGGCGCCGGCCGGAGCCTGGCCGACGCGATCGCAGAGGAAAGACGCCTTCTGCACCCGCTGATCGACAGTGCCGATCTCGTCATCGACACCTCGCGCATGAGCGTCCACGAACTGCGCGACCTGGTCGGCCAGCGCATCGACCCGCAAGGCCCGGGCCGGCTGTCCATCCTGTTCGAATCCTTCGGCTTCAAGCACGGCACGCCGGGCGACGCCGATTTCGTGTTCGACGCGCGCACGCTACCGAATCCGTACTGGCAGCCTTCGCTGCAGTCGCTGACCGGGCGCGACGGGCCGGTGGTCGCATTCCTCGAGGCGAGTCCCCAGGTGCATCGCATGACCGACGATCTGGTGCGGTTCCTGGACGGCCGCATCCCGGACTACGAGACCGCAAATCGCGGCTACCTGACCGTCGCGATCGGCTGCACCGGGGGCCAGCACCGCTCGGTCTACCTGGTCGAGCGGCTCGCCGCCCACTTCAGGCCGCGCTACCCGCAGCTGCTCGTGCGTCACAACGCCTTGCCGAAGTGACGGCCGCGGCCTCAGTCGCCGAGACCCAGGAAAGCGATGATCTCGGACCGGCGCGCGAGGGCGTCGTGCTCGCCGAGACGGATCAGTTCGCGCGTGTAGGGCGCTTCGAATAGCAGGTAGGACATCAGCCGGCCGCCGCGCGCGCCGGCGACACCGAGCGTGCGCAATAGCGCCCGCAGCGTGCGCGGCATCGCCGCGCGATGGGAAACGGCAATTTCGCGCGGATCGCTGCGCGGCAGCATCAGCAGCGTCTGGATACGCCGCAGGCCCAGCGGCTGCGCGCCCGGCCGCAGGTGGTCGAGCAGGGCATTGGTGCGCTCCAGCCGTTCCAGGTCGGCATGCAGCCCTTCCATGAACAGCGTATCCAGCATGAATCCGAACATTTCGCCGATGTCGGGCGGTGCGTCGGTCGCGGGCGAGTCGCCGGGCGAGCTGCGCGCGCCGATCACCAGAATCCGGTCGGCGCCAAGGTGGATGGCCGGCGCGAACGGCATCGCCTGGCGCATGGCGCCGTCGCCGAAATGGCG
>CAYZDW010000230.1:0-2826 GCA_964477175.1 uncultured Steroidobacteraceae bacterium
AGCGTGGCGGCGTGCTGGGGGCGATGGAGACGATGTACCAGCGCGGCAAGATCCAGGAAGAATCGCTCTATTACGAGCACAGGAAGCACGATGGCAGCCTGCCGCTGATCGGCGTCAACACCTTCCTGCCGGAGCATGGCAATCCTGACGAGAACCGGAACGCCGAGCTGATCCGCTCGACCGAGGAGGAGAAGCAGGCCCAGGTCAGCGCCGTGCGCGCGTTCAATGACGTCCACGCGGTGGCACAGGACGCGGCGCTGCAACGATTGCAGGCCACGGCGGCCAGCGCCGGCAACGTGTTCGGCGAGCTGATGGAGACCGTGAAGTCAGCCTCGCTCGGCCGGATTTCGCGCGCGCTCTATGCCGTCGGAGGCCAGTACCGCCGCAATATGTGACCGCCGCGGCGAGCTCGCAGGGTCCGCTAAAGGATCGGTTCGTCGAGCGCCGCGCCGATGCGCTCGCGGGCGGTGTCGCGGAGCAGAGCCGCGGCCTTGCCCGTTGCCACGGCTGCGACCGGGGCGAGCGCCTCGACTTCGATGCGCGACCAGCGCGGCAGCAGGGTCTTCGCGCGCAGCAGGCGCCGGGTCCCGCGGATCACGACCGGTACCACCGGCACGCCGGCGCGCGCCGCGGCCACGAAAGCCCCGGCGTGGAAACGCGTCAGCCCCGGCTGCTCCCTGATCGTCCCTTCGGGAAAGAAGACGACGCACTGGCCCTTCGCGACGGCACGCAGGATGCGCCGGACGTCATTGGCGCCCTCGTGCCGGTTGAAGCGATCGACGAACAGATGATCGAGCCGGCGCATCAGTGTCCCGGCCAGCGGAATCCGCGAGGCCTCCTTCTTGACGACGAAGCCGAAGCGCGGCGGAAGGACCGCGAACAGCAGGGGTCCGTCGATGTTGCTCGCATGATTCGCGACGACGATGCAGGGACCCGGCGGCAGCTGGCTCATGCCGATCGTGCGCACCGGGAGGCCGCACAGGAAGAAATACGCGCGGCAGACGAGGCGCGCGGCGGCGCGCCGCCCTCGGAGCGTCGGCAGCGCGAGCACCGGCACGGCAACAATCAGCACCATCAGGACCGCCAGCAGCCAGGCGTAGACGCCCCAGGCCAGGCGCAGCGGATTCGGCGTCATCGCCTGGCACCGGACGCCGGCAGGGGGTACTGTGAACTGGTTCCGGTTATGTTAATGGTCATGGGTGTCTGTGAGGCCGGTCACGTTCGACCGCGTCGGAGGCGAACCATACTGCGTTTGCATTCTGTCGCACAGGCCCGCCGCCTGCCATCGCGCGCCGGCGGCGTCGCCGTCCGCGAACAGGAGCAGGGTCAGGCAATGAGTGCAGCAATGAAGTCGTCGACATCGGTGCGCGCCACGACAATTGCCGCGGCAGACGCAGCGAATGACGCCGTCGAGCCGATGATCGTGCGATTCCTCGACGCCGTCTGGATGGAGCGCGGGCTGTCGCCAAATACGCTCGCTGCCTACCGCGCCGACCTCACGGCGCTGTCGCGCTGGCTGCGCCAGCGCAGCACGGCGCTCGTGCGCACCACGCGCAATGATTGGCTCGGATTCATCGCCTGGCGCGTCGAAACCGGCGCGCGGCCGCGCTCCACGGCGCGCCAGTTGTCGAGCTTCCGCCGGTTCTTCCGTTACCTGGTCCGCGAGGGAGTCATCAAGGAGGATCCCACCGCCCAGATCGCGATGCCCAAGATCGGGCGCTCGCTGCCCAAGTCTCTGACCGAGGCCCAGGTCGACGCGCTGCTTGCGGCCCCGCAGACGAGTGATCCGCTCGGTTACCGCGATCGCGCCATGCTCGAGGTGCTTTACGCGACCGGGCTCCGCGTATCCGAGCTCGTGAGCCTCAAGCACGGCCAGGTCAACCAGAACCAGGGCGTGATCCGCATCGTCGGCAAGGGCAACCGCGAACGGCTCATTCCGCTCGGCGAGGAAGCGGTGCGCTGGCTCGGCGAGTTCGTGCGGGGCGCCCGCGGCGAGATCCTGCTCGACCGCCAGACCGATCACCTGTTCCCGACCCGGCGCGGCGACCGCATGACGCGCCAGGCCTTCTGGCACATCATCAAGCGCTACGCGAAGAAAGCCGGCATCGAGAAGGAACTGTCGCCGCACACGCTGCGCCATGCCTTCGCGACCCACCTGCTGAATCATGGCGCCGACCTGCGCGTCGTGCAGATGCTGCTGGGCCACAGCGACCTGTCCACGACGCAGATCTATACGCACGTGGCGCGCGAGCGCATAAAAGAGCTGCACGCGCAGCACCACCCCCGCGGCTGATAGACTCTCGGGCGATGAACCGCCCAATCCGAGCGCTGCCTTATTTGGTATCCCTCGCGCTCCTGATGGCCGCGCCGGGGGCGTCACCCCAGCCGCCGGGGAAGCCCGACGCGCGCGCCGAGATCGCGCGCCGCCTGGAGGTCAAGCTGGAGGAGATCCAGCCATCGCCGATTCCCGGCCTCTATGAAATCCGTTCCGGCACCGAGGTCGGCTACGTGTCGGTGGATGGCCGCTACTACGTCGACGGCGACATCTTCGACATGGAGAGCAAGGACAACCTGACCGAGACCCGCCGCCAGCAGGGGCGGCTGGATCTGTTGTCGAAAGTTTCCGACGCCGATGCGATCGTGTTCGCGCCGAAGGGCACGGTCCGGCACACGCTCACGGTCTTCACCGACATCGATTGCACCTATTGCCGCCGCATGCACCAGGAAATGGCCGAACTGAACCGGCTCGGCATCCGGGTCCGATACCTCATGTACCCGCGCAGCGGCCCGGACACTGAGTCCTGGCACAAGGCGGAGGCGGTGTGG
>CAYZDW010000231.1:0-6487 GCA_964477175.1 uncultured Steroidobacteraceae bacterium
ATGGCGACCAGCTCATTGAACAAATCGGCTGTCGGCCTACGCGCGAGTAATGCCCTCCGGCCGATCTGCGCGCGCGCGCGCTCCCTCGTGATTCCCGGTTGCGCGTAGCTCAGGCGGCCGATCTGTCTGCCCCCGACCAAGTTGAGCAGCGCCATGTCGTCTAGCGGTCCGACCTTGGCGAACGCCTCCTCAATCTTCGATAGCAGATATCCTTCCGGCTTGTTCATCTCGAAGACAGGCAGCAGGCCGCCGCTCGAATAACTCTCCGCCCGGATCGGCATGGTGAGCGACGTGGCCTTGTCGGGCTCACGCGCCGTGTAATTGAAGACGTATCGCGATTCCTTCAGCAGGTCGCCGGAATCACCCTGCGGGGTCGACACCCGCAGATGTTTAATCCTGGTCACGGAAAATCTCTTCGAGCCGTTCGAGCTCGACATGCGCGTCGACGATGGCGAGAGCCTTGCCGAGCGCGCTGACGGCGCCAAAGAGAATGCCAAGCTCAACGTTTTTGCCGGCCTCGAGGTCCGCGATTGTCTGGCGCCGGCAACCCACACGTCCCGCGACCCACGATTGTGTGCGCCCGCGGGCCTTGCGCTCGGCACGAATCTTGGTGCCCAAGGCTCTTGAATTGAGAATCGGTTTCATATGTTCTTTATAATGAACATGCTAACGTATTTTAAGTAATAATGTTCGTTTAAAAGAACCTTTCTCAGATACACGAGCACACCTTATTGGAATGGCCCACAAGTTCAGGCGCTTAAGATCCCCCTGTCGATTAAATAAAGTCTCATGTATTAGTCTTTAAGCTAAATAAAGCATACTATACAATTCCTTATGAAATCGACCTACAACGACAGCATGTCGCCGCGGGTCCGTCGTGCCTTGTCCAAGCTGGGCGCAGACGTCGCCGTCGCACGACGAAAACGGAGGCTCACCATCGAAATGGTCGTCCAACGCGTCGGTGTGTCCAAGGCCACCTACCGCAGGGTGGAAAAAGGCGATCCCACAGTCTCCATGGGCACCTACGCGATGACATTGTTTGTCCTCGGCTTTCCGGAAGCTCTCGGTGAGATCGCCGATGTGCGTCGCGACGACACGGGCCTGCTGCTGGATACCGAACGACTGCCGCAGCGCATTCGGCCAAAGAAAGTGCCCACCGCACTATGAAACGAACGATCAGCGTCTTCGTTGGCGAATCAGCACGGCGGATCGGAACCCTGCGTTTCGATGCGCAAGGCGCACGCCAGAGCGCCGGTTTCGAATATCACGCCGACTGGCTGGCAGCGGACGATGCCTTCTCGATTGAGCCGAATTTGCCGCTCGTTGCCGGCATGCAGTTTCACAAACAAACCGGTGCGGGCTCGATCTTTCATGGCGCCCTCGCCGATACCGAGCCCGACGGTTGGGGACGTCGCGTCATCTTGCGAGACCATGCCAGGCAGCGCCAGAAGGCCAGGCGGGCGGGCGCGGATGTCGGTACGCAGCCTCTCAATGCACTCGATTTCCTCCTGGCCATCGACGATACGAACCGCGTGGGAGCGCTGCGATTCCAGGACGAAAACGGCGTCTTCCAGCGTGCAGAAGAAGAAGGACGGCGTTCAGCGCCCCCGTTGATCGAACTCGGCGCCCTGCTGTCGGCAACACGCGCGGTTGAGACCAACACAGAAACCGCCGCAGATCTCGCCTATCTGCGCGGACGCGGTACGTCGCTGGGCGGATTGCGCCCCAAATGCTCCGTCATCGACGACGATGGCCGTTTGTCGATCGGCAAGTTTCCCAGCGTCAGCGACGATCGGGCCGTGACCAAGGGCGAAGTGCTTGCGCTTCGGCTCGCACAGGCCGCGGGCATCAGCGCGGCACAAGCGCGGCTGATCGATAGCGACGGCGCGCCGGTCGCCCTCATCCGGCGTTTCGATCGTCCCGAAAGTGGGGGCCGCATCATGTACATCTCAGCGGCAACAATGCTCGGTCAAGACAGCGCGGATTCGACCGAGCACGCCTACACTGAGATCGTCGATGCGCTTCGCCAATACGGCGCAGATGTCCAATCCGATATCGAAGAGCTCTGGCGACGAATTGCGTTCTATATCCTCATCACCAACGTCGACGATCATCTTCACAACCACGGCTTCCTGCACGTCGCGCACGGCCAATGGCGTCTGGCGCCCGCATTCGATGTAAACCCTTTTCCGGATCGTGTGCGCGAACTCAAAACGTGGATCTCCGAAAAGACGGGTCCGGAGACTTCAATCGAGGCACTCATGTCGATCGCGACTTACTACAGAATCGAACTCGAAACGGCCAGACGTTTCCTGGCCAAAGTGGAACGGGCAGTCGCCGGCTGGCGCAATACAGGCCGGGAGATCGGCATGAACAACAAGGAACTCAATCAATTTGCGGAAGCATTTGAGCACGCAGAAAGGTCTGCCGCGCGAAAAATCGCCGGGATGGCCAAGGGCTGAATGTACCAGGCAGGGTGATGCAAGCGGAACTGGGGACGCCGCCGTGGCGATTCAGCCCAGCGCCTGCTCCAGATCGGCGATCAGGTCGTCGGCATCCTCGATGCCGACCGACAGCCGCACCAGCGAGTCGCTGATGCCGAGCTTCGCGCGCGTCTCCGGCGGGACCGAGGCGTGCGTCATGATCGCCGGGTGATCGACCAGGCTCTCGACGCCCCCCAGGCTTTCAGCCAGCGTGAAGAGTTCCAGGCGCTCGAGGAATCGCCGCGCGTCGGCGAGGCCACCCTTCAGGAAGAAAGTGACGATACCGCTGTGGCCGTTCTTCATCTGGCGCACGGCCAACGCGTGCTGCGGATGCGACGGCAGGCCCGGATACAGCACTCGGTCCACGCGGCTGTGCCGCTCGAGCCAGCGCGCGATCGCGAGCGCGCTTTCGCTGCACTGCCGCATCCGCAGCGGCAGCGTTTTGAGGCCCCGCAGCGCGAGAAAGCTGTCGAACGGGCCGCCGACCGCGCCGATCGCGTTCTGTAGAAATCCGATGCGTTCGGCGAGCGCGGCATCCGCGACGACCGCGACGCCACCGACCATGTCCGAGTGGCCGTTCAGGTACTTGGTCGCCGAGTGCACGACGATGTCCACGCCGAGTTCCAGCGGCCGTTGGATCCAGGGCGTCGCGAAGGTGTTGTCGACGACCGTCAGGATGCCGCGCTTGCGCGCGATTTCGGCGACCGCGGCGATGTCGACGAGACGCAGCAACGGGTTGGTCGGCGACTCGATCCAGATCATGCGGGTCTGCGGCCGGATTACCGCTAGCGCGGCTTTCGGGTCCGTGAGGTCGGCAAACGTGAAATCGAGCGCGGCTGAGCGCCTGCGGACCCGCTCGAACAGGCGGAACGTCCCGCCATAGAGGTCGTCCATCGCCAGCACGTGGCTGCCGCTGTCGAGCAGTTCCATCAGCGTCGCCGTCGCCGCCATGCCGGATGCAAACGCGAAGCCCTGCGTACCGCTCTCGAGGTCCGCGATGCAGCGTTCCCAGGCCATGCGCGTCGGGTTCTGCGTGCGCGAGTATTCGTAGCCCTTGTGCACGCCGGGGCTCTGCTGCGCGTAGGTGGAAACTGCGTAGATCGGCGGCATCACCGCACCGGTCGTCGGATCGGGCGACTGGCCCGCGTGGATGGCGCGGGTCGCAAAGCCCAGGCGTTTCTTGTCGTCGGTCATGTACTGCCTCAGTGGGTCGTGGCCGCGCCCATCTGGCGGCGCAGATAATTGAGCACGTCGGCGCGCGTAATCAGCCCGTGGAACTGGTCGCCCTCCATGACGGCCGCATAGGGCTGCACGTCGAGCATCGCGACCAGGTTCCTGAGCGACATCGACGGATCGACGACCAGGAAGTTGGTATGCATCGCCTTGCGCACGGGTTCATTGAAGCGCTCGGGATCGCCGAACGCGAAGCGCATGATGTCCTCCTCGCCGACGAAACCCACCAGCGCCTCGCCGTGCATGACCGGCAGCTGGCTGAAGCCAGCGTTGCGCAGCCGGTTGTGCGCCGTCGCCAGCACGTCGTCGGGCCCGACCGTCACGGTCGCGCGTTCGCCATGCGGCCGCCCGACCAGGTCGCGCAGGTTTGCGTATTGCGGGCGCTGGATGAACCCCTGGTCCTCCATCCAGAAGTCGTTGAAGAGCTTCGACAGGTACTTGTTGCCCGTATCGCAGGCGAAGGTGACGACGCGCTTCGGTTTGCTCTGCTCGCGGCACCAGCGGAGCGCCGCCGACACCAGTGTTCCGGTGGACGAGCCGACCAGGAGCCCTTCCTTGCGCAGGATCTCGCGCGCGGTGGCGAAGGACTCGCCGTCCGGAATGCTGAAGGCCCTGCGGCACATCGAGAAGTCGCAAATGTCCGGGATGAAATCCTCGCCGATGCCCTCGACCAGCCAGGAACCGGGCTTGCCGATGCGGCCTTCGTTGACGTGACCGGCGAGCACCGAACCTTCCGGATCCGCCAGCACGATCTCGATGCCCGGCGCGCGTTCGCGGAAGCACTGCGTGAGCCCGGCGATCGTACCGCTCGAACCGACGCCGACGACGACGGCGTCCACGCGCCCTTGCATCTGCTCGAGGATTTCCGGCCCGGTCGTCGTTGCATGGGCCTTCGGGTTATCGGGATTGGCGAACTGATTGATGTAATAGGCGCCCTGTTCGCGCGCGATGCTGGCGCCGAGGTCCTGGTAGTACTCCGGATGGCCCTTCTCGACGTCGGAACGCGTCAGCACGACCTCGGCACCCATCGCGCGCAGGTTGAAGATCTTCTCCTGGCTCATCTTGTCGGGCAGGACCAGGACCACCCGGTAGCCTTTCTGCGCGGCCACCAGTGCGAGCCCCAGGCCGGTGTTGCCGGCCGTCGCCTCGACGATCGTGGCGCCTGGTTTCAGGTCGCCGCGCCGTTCCGCCTCCTCGATCATCGACAGGCCAATGCGATCCTTGATCGAGCCGGCGGGATTCATGAGCTCGAGCTTCAGGTACAACTCGCAGGGACCCGTGTCGAGCCGGCCGAGCTTCAGCATCGGTGTCCTGCCGACCATGTCGAGGACATTGCTGTAGACCATCATGATTGTGGCTCCACGCGCAGGCTACTATCAGGGTGAATTGTACCGGGAGATGCGTCGTGCGTTGGCGACCGTTGCTGATGGCTTTGCCGGTCGCCGCCGGCGTCGCTTGGGTGCTCACATCGCCGCCGGCCGCGGCAGAGACAGTCTCCGCACGGATTCGGGATGACGCTCGCGTGCAGCAGGCGGTCGAGGAAACGCGCGAACGGTTTCTGGCCGGTCAGCAATTCGACCGGCTCGATGTGACCGTGCTCCTGGCCGCTCCTGGGGGGCAGTGGCTCCGCGGCAGCGTCGGCGGGGACCGGCCGTGGTACCCGGCGAGCTGCGTCAAGCTCGGATTCGCGATCGCCGCCGTTCACTGGTGCGCAGGGCGCTCGAGCGCGCCGGATTGCCTGGACGTCTCCGTGCGGCCGATGCTCCAGGATTCCGACAATGTCGCGACGGGTGAAGTCGTCGATGCGATCAGCGGCGTGACGAACGGTCCGGTGGAGGGAGTGGATTTCGACGCCTGGCTCGCGCGACGCCTCTATACCGAGAATCTGCTGCAAAGCCATGGCCTGCTGAGCGGCCAGCGCTTCGTCAACAAGACCTACCCGACGAATTCTGGCGAGATGCCGCAGGATCTCGAGCGCCTGGCGCTCGAACGGCACGGTCGCAATGCGATGACGGCCGACGGCTCGGCGCGCCTGATGCTCGCCCTCGTCACCGGCGAATTCGGCGCGGTCTCCACGGATTACCTGCGCTCCCGACTGCGTCGCCCACGGATCTCGCCGAACAGCGCCATGGGCGGAGGATTCCCGGAAGGCACGGTGTTCGAAAGCAAGTTCGGCTCTGCCTACGACACGCTCGCGGAGATCGTGCATGCCGAGCTGCCCGACGGGCGGCGGCTCATCATCGCCGCCTATTCGAACGGGCGCGATCCCGAGGGACCCGACGAGCAGGACCCCACGGCGCTCGCGGGATTCCCCAGGCTATTGCTTGAACGGCTGGGAACGACACAGGCTGAGGCAAAACGGGCGGCCGATGACTGAAGCCGCCAGGCGACTGCGCGGCGTGCTCCTGATGTTGGCCGCGGTCGGCGTCTTCGCGATCATGGACGCCGTCATGAAGCAGCTGACCGGCCACTATCCGCCTTTGCAGGTGGCCTGCCTGCGCGGCATGAGTTCGCTGCCATTCGTCGTCTTGCCGTACCTGCTGACCGGGCGCCTGCGCTTGCTGCGCCCCGTGCGGCTAGGCCTGCACCTGATCCGCGCGGTGCTCGCGATCGTGATGCTGTGGGGATTCCTGTGGGCGCTCTCGCGCGCGAGCATGGCCGACACCTATGCGGTGTTCATGTGCGCGCCGCTCCTGGTCGTGCTCGCGGCGTCGGTGATGCTGGGCGAGAAAGTGGACCGGCACCTTTGGTTCGCGATCCTCGCCGGGCTC
>CAYZDW010000232.1:0-6033 GCA_964477175.1 uncultured Steroidobacteraceae bacterium
GTCACGCGCTATGCCCACAATGCGAAGCTGCTCGTCGAGCCGGGCCACACGGTGAAGCGCGGCGATCCGATCGCGCTGATGGGCTCCACGGGCCGCTCGACCGGAACGCACCTGCATTTTGAAGTGCTGCGTGACGGCCGCCCGGTCAATCCGCTGTCCTTCGTCCGGCGCTGATCGCGCCGGCCAGAACGAAATCCCCCAGGGCCGGTCGTAGTAAACTGCCGGTTTTCTCACCGGTAGTCCCAGCGGGAACCTGCCCGACTGACCCTCCCGGTTCGAGGTCCCAGGCGCGTGTGGAACATTTTTACCCGGATCTTCGGCAGCCGTAACCAGCGCCTGCTGCGCCAGTACGAGCGCCGCGTGGCCGAGGCCAACGGCTACGCCAACGCGCTCGCCGCGATGAGCGCCGAACAGCTGCTCGCTCAGACCGGCAAGCTGCGCGCGCGCCTCGCCGCGGGCGACTCGCTGGCCGACGTCCTGCCGGAGGCCTTCGCGACCGTGCGAGAAGCCGCGACGCGTTCGGTGGGCATGCGCCCCTTCGACGTGCAGCTGATCGGCGGCATGGTGCTGCACGAGGGCAAGATTTCCGAGATGCGCACCGGCGAGGGCAAGACACTGGTCGCGACCCTGCCTGTCTACCTGAACTCGCTCTCCGGTCAGGGCGTCCATCTCGTCACCGTCAACGAATACCTCGCCCAGCGCGACGCCGAATGGATGGGCCCGATCTACCGTTTCCTCGGTCTCTCGGTGGGCGTGATCGCGAGCGGCCAGCCGCCCGCCGAGAAGCGTGCGGCCTATGCCTGCGACGTGACCTACGGCACCAACAACGAATTCGGCTTCGACTACCTGCGCGACAATCTCGCCTTCCGTCTCGAGGACCGGGTCCAGCGCGGCCAGCACTACGCGATCGTCGACGAGGTGGACTCGATTCTGATCGACGAGGCGCGCACGCCGCTGATCATCTCGGGCCCGGCCGAGGAAAGCACCGAGCTCTACGTCAAGATCAACGAGCTGGTGCCGCGCTTCGTGCGCCAGGCCGCCGAGGACGGCGAAGGGGATTACTTTGCCGACGAGAAGACCCGCCAGGTGCACCTGTCGGAGACGGGATTCGAGAAGGCCGAAGTACTGATGCAGCAGGCCGGCCTGCTGCGCGCGGGCGACAGCCTCTACGACCCGGCCAGCATCCGGCTGATGCACCACCTGAACGCCGCACTGCGCGCGCACGCGCTGTACCACCGGGACGTCGAGTACATTTCGCGGGGCGGCGAAGTCATCATCGTCGACGAGTTCACCGGCCGCACGATGCCGGGCCGGCGCTGGTCGGACGGCCTGCACCAGGCGATCGAGGCCAAGGAAGGCGTGCGGATCCGTGAGGAAAACCAGACCATCGCGTCGATCACCTTCCAGAATTATTTCCGTCTCTATCAGAAGCTTGCCGGCATGACCGGCACGGCCGACACCGAGGCTTTCGAATTCCAGCAGATTTACGGACTCGAGGTCGTCGTCGTGCCGACCCACATGCCGATGATCCGCAAGGATCAGCCGGACCTCGTCTATCTGAACCAGAAGGACAAGTTCACCGCGATCATCGAGGACATCCGCGATTGCGTGTCGCGCGGGCAGCCGGCGCTGGTCGGCACGACTTCAATCGAGACCTCGGAGAATCTCTCGGGCCAGCTCAAGGAAGCCGGCATCACCCACCAGGTCCTGAACGCCAAGCAGCACGAGCGCGAGGCGATGATCATCGCCCAGGCCGGACGGCCGACGACCGTGACGATCGCGACCAACATGGCCGGCCGCGGTACCGACATCGTGCTGGGCGGAAACGTCCAGAAGCAGATCGAGCAGCTGCGCAAGGACGGCACGGTGACCCCCGAGCAGCTTGAAGCGCGCTCGCGGGAACTCGAGGACGAATGGCAACAGCTCCACGAACGGGTCATCGCCGCGGGCGGGCTGCACATCGTCGGTACCGAGCGCCACGAATCGCGGCGCATCGACAACCAGCTGCGCGGCCGTTCGGGCCGCCAGGGCGATCCGGGCTCGAGCCGCTTTTACCTGTCGCTCGAAGACAACCTCATGCGAATCTTCGGCGACCCGGAGCGCACCAAGTCGCTGTTGCGCACGGTCGGCATGCGCGAGGGCGAAGCGATCGAGAGCCGCATGCTGACGCGCCAGATCGAGCGCGCGCAGCGCAAGGTCGAGTCGCACAACTTCGACGCGCGCAAGAACCTGCTCGAGTACGACGACGTCGCCAACGACCAGCGCAAGGTCATCTATCGCCAACGCACGGAGATCATGTCGACGGACGACATCGCCGGGGTCATCCGGGACATCCGCGCGGAAGTCGTCCACGGCATCGTCGGCCAGTACATTCCGCCCGAGAGCGTCGAGGAGCAGTGGGACGTCGCTGGGCTCGAACAGGCCATCGAGCGCGACTTCGGGGTGCGCACGGGCCTCGCGGCGTGGCTCGCCGAGGACCCGAACCGCCGTGGCGAGCAGGCGGCAGCGCGGATGCTGGATGCGACCGAGGCGGCCTACGAGGCCAAGGTGCTTCAGGTCGGCGAGCCCGTGATGCGCCACCTGGAGCGCGCGGTCATGTTGCAACAGCTCGACAACCACTGGCGCGAGCACCTGGCGGCGATGGACTACCTGCGCCAGGGCATTTACCTGCGAGCCTATGCGCAGAAGAATCCGAAGCAGGAATACAAGCGCGAGGCCTTCGCGCTCTTCACGGCGATGCTTGACCGCATCCGCAGCGACACGGTGATCCTGTTGCAGCGCCTGCAGGTGCGTACCGAGGAGGAGATCGAGCGCGAGGAGGCCGAGCGGCGGCGACGCCTGCAGAGTCGGATGCAGTTGCAACACGCCCCGCCGCCCGCAATCGCCCCGGAGGCCGCGGCCGCACCCGCCATGCCGGCGGCGTCACCCTTCGTACGCGGCGAGCGTAAGATCGGACGCAACGAGCCTTGCCCCTGCGGATCGGGCAGGAAATACAAGCACTGTCACGGGGCAATCCAGCAGGCCAGCCGTTGACGACAGCCTTGAGAGGAGCGGGTAATCCAGGAATGGTGGGCCTTTTGGAATTTCACGTCATTGCCGGCGCGCTGTTCGACGCCGCCGGCCGCGTACTGATCGCGCAGCGCCCGCGCGGCCGCCACATGGCCGGACGCTGGGAATTCCCGGGCGGCAAGCTCGGCTTCGGAGAAGACCGCCTGGAGGGCCTCAAGCGCGAACTGGCCGAGGAACTCGGCGTCGTCGTTGCTTCGGCCCGACCGCTGATCCGGCTGTACCACACCTACCCCGACCGGCGTGTGCTGCTCGACTTCTGGCGGGTCATCGAATACCAGGGTACGCCGAAAGGCCTCGATTCGCAGACGCTCGCCTGGGTGAAATCCGATGACCTGGCGGGCCACGACCTGCTGGAGGCCGACCGCGCCATCGTGACGGCATTGCGGCTGCCACAGCTCGCCCGCGTCATCTCAGGCCCTGGTCAGCTCGCGGCGCTCAACGGCAGCGAAGCGCAGACGATCTTCTGGCACATTGCGGAATCACCGGCGACCCAACTGGACGCCGCCATCGTGCGCGGCGCTCGCGCCGCGGGCCACCGCGTTTTCGCGCTTGGCGATGGTGTCGAGGCGATTCGTATCGCGGCCATGGCCGGTGCCGACGGTGCGGTACTGCGCAGGCACGGACAGAACCTGCATGTCGACCGCGAGGGCGCATTCCTGATCGGCGTGGTCTGCGAGGACGAGGCCGGCGCGCTCGAGGCGATCGGCGAGGGCGCGCATTTCCTGGTCGTCGCGCCGCAACGCGGACCCCTGCCGCAGCGCGAGCTCGAGCATCTCTGCAAGGTCGTCGGAGTCCCGGTGTTCGCCGGATGGTATCCGGACGCGCGCCGCCTGGACCGACTGCAGATGGCCGGCGCGCACGGTTGCGCAGTCATCACAACCAAGCCGGCGGCTGGCTAGCGACCCGCTGCTTCAGCTTCGCCCCCTCCGAGATGGCGATCGAAGAAATCCAGGATCGTGTTCCAGCCGTGGATGCCGGTCTCCTTGAAGGAAAGCGCCGCGTGCTTGCTGCCCGGGTAGGGCATGACGTCGAAGGTCCGTCCGGTGGAGACCAGCTCCTTGATCAGGAGCGTCGTGTGCGTGAACAGCACATTGTCGTCGGCCATGCCGTGCATCACGAGCAGGCGATCGCGCAACGCACCGGCGTAGGTCAGCACGTTCGAGAGCCGGTAGCCTTCCGCGTTCTCGTCCGGCATGCCGAGGTAACGCTCCGTGTAATGCGTATCGTAGAGTCGCCAATCGGTGACCGGTGCGCCGGCAACGCCGGCCGCGAAACTGCCGGGCGCCTGCATCATCAGCAAGAGCGTCATGTATCCGCCGTAGCTCCAGCCGAAGACGCCGACCCGCGCCGGGTCCACGTAAGGCTGCTGCTTGAGCCATTCGACACCCTTCAGCTGATCCGCGACTTCGACACCGCCCATGCGCCGATAGAGCGCGCTGGTGAAAGCCTGTCCGCGCCCGCCGGCGCCGCGATTGTCGAGCGCGAACACGACATAGCCTCTCTGAGTTAAGAGTTGTGCCGATTGGCTCCCACGCCGTTCGCCCCAGCGGCGTTGCACGGTCTGCACTGTCGGCCCGCCGTAGACCAGCAGCACGGCCGGGTAACGACGGCCTGGCTCGAATCCGGCGGGTTTGTAGAGCTGCCAGGTCAGCCGCGTGCCGTCAGCCGCGGGCAGCGTGCCAAATTCCGGTGTCACGTGCCGGTCCCGGTAGGGCGCGTAGGGGTGCTGGTCGTCGAGCCGGTTCTCGATGAGCCAGGCGAGCCGCTTCCCGGTGGCGTCGTGCAGCGACAGTTGCGGCGGCTGATTCGGATCGCTATAGCCCTGCAGGTAGCGCCGCGCATCCTTCGACATCGTCACGTTGTGCCAGCCGTCCTGCGAGGTGAGTAGCCGGGGCGCGCGCGCGGTGCCCGCGTCGAGCCCGGCCACGTAAAGCTGCCGCTCGAGCGGCGTCTTCAGTGTCGCCATGAAATAGACGCGGCCGCGTTTTTCGTCGATGCCGCGAACGGCGGATGCCTGCCCCTCGCCGATGACGTCCCAGTCGCCCGTGGTCACCGCACTCTTCAGCCGGCCTTCGTAGTCGTAGCGATAGAGATGATTGTGGCCGCTCCTCTGCGAGGCCCACAGCATTTCCCTGCGGCGCGGCAGGAAGTACAGATCGTCGTGCAATTCGACCCAGGTGACGCTCGTTTCCGAGAACAATAGGCGGCCGCTGCCACCCGAGACAGGAAAGCTCAGGAGGTCGAGGCGCTTCTGGTCGCGCGTCTGGCGCTGTACCAGCAGCCGGTCATTCTCGGGGAACCAGTGCACGCGCGCGAGGTAGAAATCCCCGCGGCCCAGCTGGGTCCAGGCGATCTGACCGGAATCCAGCGCGAGGATGCCCAGGCGAACGTCCGCGTTCGTGCTGCCTGCCGCCGGGTACCGCTGACGCAGCACCCTGAATCCGTCGGCGTGGACTTCGAAGCGCTCGAGTTCGGCCACCGGCGATTCATCCACGCGTGTGAACGCGACGTGGCGCTCGTCGGGCGACCACCAATAGCCCGTATTGCGATTCATCTCCTCCTGCGCGATGAACTCGGCGACGCCATGGCTGATGAGCCCGCCGCCGCCGCTCGTGAGCCGGCGCTCATGTCGGGTCGCGACCTCGACGGCGTAGAGATCCTGCTCGCGGATGAAGCTGACGTAGCGGCCGTGCGGCGAATACTGTGCGTCGGTTTCGTACGCCTCGGTCGCCGTCAGCCGGCGCACGACTTCGCTGGCCGGTTGTGTCAAGTCGTAGTGGTACAGGTCCCCGCCCAGCGGGAACAGAAGCGCCCGCGAATCCCGCGCCCATTGGTACTCGACGATGCCGCGCAACGCCGCGATGCGCTGGCGTTCGCGGCGCGCTTCTTCCTCGGCCGAGAGCGTTTCCTGTGCCGGCGCCAGGCCTCGCGAATCGACCAGCAGCCGATGCTGACCGGCGGCGA
>CAYZDW010000233.1:0-4027 GCA_964477175.1 uncultured Steroidobacteraceae bacterium
CGGGCGCGCTCGCCAGGCTCATCGAGGACGGTGACGTGATCCTGACCATGGGCGCCGGCAGCATCGGCGCCATTGCGCACGAACTGCCGGGACGGCTGGCAGCGGGAGCAAGGCCATGAACAACGTGGCCCTGCCCGCCGCCTTCGAAGGTCGCGTGCTGCGCGACGAGCCGATGTCGCGCCACACCTCGTGGCGCGTCGGCGGCCCCGCCGACATCTGGTTCGCGCCCAAGGACACCGATGAACTCGCCGGATTCCTGCGCGAGCTGCCGGCCGCCGTGCCGGTCACCTGGGTCGGGCTCGGCAGCAACCTGCTGGTGCGCGACGGCGGTATTCGCGGCGTCGTGATCTCGGTGCACGGAATCCTGAACGCGCTCGAGCGCGTCGGGGACCTCATGGTGCGCGCCGGGGCCGGCGTCGCCTGCGCGCGGCTCGGACGGCAATGCGCGAAGTGGCAGCTCGGCCCGGCCGATTTCTTCGCCGGCATTCCCGGGACCGTCGGTGGTGCGCTCGCGATGAACGCGGGCGCCTGGGGTGGGGAGACCTGGCCCCATGTCGTCGAGGTCGAGGTGATCAGCCGCGCAGGTGAACGGCGCCAACGCGCGGCCTCCGAGTATCGCTACGCTTACCGCAGCGTGACGCCGCCGGTCGCGGACGAATGGTTCCTGGCGGCGACCTTTCGTTTCGAGCCGCGCCCCGATGCCAGTACCGAATCGATCCGCAGCTTGCTCGAGCGGCGCCATGCAAGCCAGCCGATCGGCGAGTGGAGCTGCGGCTCGGTGTTCACCAATCCGCCCGGCAAGCACGCCGCGGAACTCATCGAGTCGGCCGGCCTCAAGGGCCACCGCATCGGCGGCGCCTCGGTGTCTGCCAAGCACGCCAACTTCATCATCAACGACGGCCAGGCGACGGCCGCGGATCTCGAGGCGCTCGTGCTTCACGTGCAGGAGACGGTGCAGCGCCTGCACGGCGTACGGCTGCTGCCGGAAGTGCGCATGATCGGGGAGGCCGCATGAGCCGTCTGCGCGCGACCGGCAGCGAGTTCCGCCGCGTCGCCGATGCAGACGCCTTCGGCCAGGTCGCCGTGCTGATGGGCGGCCACTCGGCCGAGCGCGAGATTTCGCTTCTGACCGGCGGCGCCGTGTTGCAGGCGCTCACGGCGCGCGGCGTCCGGGCGAGCAGTTTCGATCCGTCTCAAAGGCCGCTGACTGAACTCGTCGCGGCGGGCGTCGAGCGAGTCTGGATCGCGCTGCACGGCCCCGGCGGCGAGGACGGCGCCGTGCAGGGTGCGCTCGAGTGGCTGGGCCTGCCGTATACGGGCAGCGGCGTGCTCGGCTCCGCGGTCGGCATGGACAAGCTGCGAACCAAGCGCCTCGCGCAGGCCGCCGGTATCGCGACGCCGCCGTGGATCCTGCTCACCGGCGCCGCGGACTTCCCGCGCGCGATCGACGAGCTCGGCCTGCCGATCGCCGTCAAGCCGGCCAGCCAGGGTTCCAGCGTCGGCATGAGCCGCGTCGAATCGGCCGCCGAGCTGCCGACGGCCTGGCGCGCGGCGGCGGCGCTCGATGCGGTCGTCATCGCCGAGCGCTGGATCATCGGGCGTGAGTTCACGGTCGGGATTTTGCAGGGCGAGGCCTTGCCGGCAATCCGGATCGAGACGCCGCGCAGCTTCTACGACTACCAGGCGAAGTATTTCGCCGACGACACGCGCTACCTGATTCCCTGCGGCCTGCCGGCGCCGGCAGAGGCGGCGATGCAGGCTGCTGCGCTTGCGACCTTCGCCGCGACGGGCGCTTCCGGCTGGGGGCGCGTGGATTTCGTGATGGGTGGCGACGGCGTGCCGCTGCTGCTCGAGATCAACACGGTGCCGGGCATGACGAGCCACAGCCTCGTGCCCATGGCAGCCAGAGCGGCGGGCATCGATTTCAACGAGCTCACGTGGCGGATCCTCGAGACCAGCTTCGCGCGCGAAAGGACCTGAACGGACATGGGACTCATACGCAAGCGCAATCGTCACAGGCCCGCCGGCCGGCACTTCGAGCTGCTCGAGCTCGAGTGGCCACGCGCCGGGCGCCTCGCCGGCGCCGCGCTCGCGCTTGTCGCGCTCGCGACGCTGCTCGCCGTCGGCCTCGACCAGCCGGTGCGCAGCATCGTCATCGACGGCCCGTTCCAGCGCGTTGCGCCGGTCGAAGTCGAGCAGGCGGCGCGCGGCGCGCTCAGGGGCGGCTTCGTCAGCGCCGACCTCGACAAGCTGCAGGGCGCAGTCGAGGCGCTGGCCTGGGTCGACCGTGCGCGCGTGCAGCGCCTGTGGCCCGACCGCATCGAGGTGGAGATCGTGGAACAGCAGGCGGCCGCGCGCTGGGGCGACGACGGTCTCCTCAACACGCGCGGCGAGCTGTTCGCGAGCGGCGTGCGCCACGTGCCGCCGGAACTGCCGCGGCTCGACGGCCCGCCGGGCAGCGAATGGCGGGTCGCGCAGCGCTACCTCGCGATCCAGGGGCGCCTGGTCGAGCAGGGCCTGCGGGTCGCGGCGTTGCGCCTCGATGCGCGCGGTGCCTGGGAAATGGACCTGTCGAACGGCGTGACCGTGCGTCTCGGCCGACGCCAGGTCGACGAGCGCATGGACCGCCTGGTGCAGGTCGCCGCCCAGGTCATCGCCGGACGCGCGGCGGAGATCGCCTACGTGGACATGCGCTACTCGAACGGGTTTTCGATCGGCTGGCGGCGCAATGGCTAAGCGTTCCGACCGCAATCTGATCGTGGGGCTCGACATCGGCACGTCGAAGGTCGTCGCCATGGTCGGCGAGATGCACGCCGATGGCAGCCTGGAGGTCATCGGGCTCGGCTCGCACCCGTCGCGCGGCCTCAAGAAGGGCGTGGTCGTCAACATCGACTCGACGGTGCAGTCGATCCAGCGCGCCGTCGAGGAAGCCGAGCTGATGGCGGGCGTCGAAATCCGCTCGGTGTTCACGGGCATCGCCGGCAGCCATGTGCGCAGCCTGAATTCGCACGGCATCGTCGCGATCAAGGACAAGGAGGTCGTGAGCGGCGACGTCGCGCGGGTTATGGACGCCGCGCAGGCCGTGCCGATCCCGGCTGACCAGAAGATCCTGCATGTGCTCCCGCAGGAATTCATCATCGACGGGCAGGAAGGCATCCGCGAGCCGATCGGCATGGCCGGCGTGCGCCTCGAGGCGCGCGTGCACATCGTCACCGGCGCCGAGAGTGCGGCCCAGAATATCGTCAAGTGCGTGCAGCGCTGCGGGCTCGAGGTCGAGGACATCGTGCTCCAGCAGCTCGCCTCGTCGTTCGCGGTGCTGACCGACGACGAGAAGGACCTCGGCGTCTGCCTGATCGACGTCGGCGGCGGCACCACCGACATCGCGGTGTTTTCGGGTGGCGCGATCCGCCACACCGCGGTGATCCCGGTGGCCGGCGACCAGGTCACGAACGACATCGCCGTCTCGATGCGCACACCGACGCCGTACGCGGAGGAAATCAAGATCCGCTACGCCTGCGCACTGTCGCAGCTCGCGAATCCGGACGAGACCATCGAGGTGCCGAGCGTTGGCGACCGCCCGCCGCGCAGGTTGGCGCGCCAGACGCTCGCCGAGATCGTCGAGCCCCGCTACGAGGAGCTGTTCACGCTGATCCGCGACGAGCTGCGGCGCTCCGGTTTCGAGGAGGCGATCGCGGCCGGCGTGGTGCTGACCGGCGGCAGCGCAAAGATGGAGGGGGCCGTCGAATTGGCCGAGGAGATCTTCCACATGCCGGTGCGGCTCGGTAGCCCGCAGGGCGTGACCGGCCTCGGCGATGTCGTGCGCAACCCGATCCACGCGACCGGCGTGGGTCTACTTCTTTACGGCCGGGCGAATCTCGGGCAACCGGCGCCGAAGCTCGTCGGCGACGGCGTCAAGTCGGTTTTAGAGCGAATGAAATCTTGGTTCCAGGGGTATTTCTAGCGGAGGAGCGGACATGTTCGAACTGATGGATACATACAGCCAGACGGCTGTCATCAAGGTGATCGG
>CAYZDW010000234.1:0-2846 GCA_964477175.1 uncultured Steroidobacteraceae bacterium
GACGGCCAGGCCGACATCCTGATATCTGGTGTCGGCACCGGCGGCACGATTACCGGCGTCGGCGAAGTCATCAAGGCACGCAAGCCCTCGTTCCGCACGGTCGCCGTGGACCCCGCGGCAAGCCCGGTGCTGTCGGGCGGCCAGCCCGGCCCGCACAAGATCCAGGGCATCGGGGCCGGTTTCATTCCCGAGATCCTGAATACGAAGATCATCGACGAGATCATCCAGGTGACCAACGAGGAGGCCGGCGACTACGCGCGCCGGCTCGGGCGCGAGGAAGGAATTCTCGTCGGCAGCAGTGCGGGGGCCGCGCTCGCTGCTGCGCTCAAGGTCGCCGCGCGCGCGGAGAATCGTGGCAAGCTGATCGTCGTGATCATCCCGAGTTTCGGCGAACGTTATCTGTCGACCTGGCTCTACGAGGAGGCACCCGCCAGTGCGCCCAAGCTCGTCGCCAGCAACTGACTTGCCTGCCGGCTACGCGCGGCTCGCCGCGGAACTCGTGGCCTCCGGCGACGCGGCCGGCTTCCAGGCCTTGAAGAAAGGCATCTTGCCGGATCGCGGGCTCGTGCTCGCGACCGTCGACCGCCTGCACCGCGTGCTGATCGCTGAAACACTGCCGGCGCTGACCCCCGGCGAGAGCCCCGAACGGCGCGTCGAGCGCGAGCTGGCCGAGATCGAAGCGCTGCTGGCGGCCCAGATCCGGCTCGCGCTCGATTTTCCGGGCGGGCCCGGCGAAGAGCACGCGCAACAGCGTGCGCTCGATGCGGACAGCCAGCGCTTCGCGCGTGAACTGATCGGCCGGCTGCCGCGGCTACGCGAGCGCGTGTTCGAGGATGCGCGCGCGGCCTGGCGCGGCGATCCGTCCTGCCATCACCCGATCGAGGCGCTGTACGCGTATCCGGGCGTATTCGCGGTGACGCGTCATCGCATCGCACACATACTTCATGAACTGGACGTGCCGCTGCTGCCGCGCCTGGTCGCCGAAGACGCACACCAGCGCACCGGCATCGACATCCATCCCGGCGCGAAGATCGGCCGCGATTTCTTCATCGACCACGGCACCGGCGTCGTGATCGGCGAGACCGCGATCGTCGGCGACCGCGTGACGCTCTACCAGGGCGTCACGCTCGGCGCGAAAAGCTTTCCGGTGGATGCATCGGGCCGTCTGGTGAAGGGACTCCCGCGGCACCCGATCGTCGAGGACGACGTGACAATCTACGCGAGCGCGACGGTGCTGGGTCGGGTCACCGTCGGGCGCGGCAGCGTAATCGGCGGCAACGTCTGGCTGACACACGACGTGCCACCGAATTCGCGCGTTTCGCAGGCGGCGCCATTACAGACCGGTTTCGAGCACGGCGCGGGCATCTGAGTCCATGCGCCGACCCCTATCCCGCCGCGAATTCAACCGGCTCGCGGCCGCCGCCGGCCTCCTGGCCGTGCTGCCGGCCGGACCCGCCGCGTCGCAGATCCGCTTCGGCTCCTACCCGTTTCAGCTCGGCGTCGCATCGGGCGAGCCCACCGCCGATGGCTTCGTGATCTGGACGCGCCTCGCGCCCGAGCCCTTCGCGCCCGAGGCCCTGGGCAGCACGATCTTTGAGCTCACCTGGGAAGTGGCCGAGGACCCGAGCTTCTCGCGGATCCGTGCGAGCGGTACGGGACTTGCGCGCTCGCACCTCGCGCACGCCGTACACGTCGAGGTCGGCGGCCTTGAATCGGGGCGCGAATATTTCTACCGCTTCCGCCTCGGGCGATACGAGAGCCCGACCGGACGCGCGCTGACCTGCCCGGCCGGTGAGACCAGCCGATCGTTGCGGTTCGCGGTCGCATCCTGCGCCCACTACGAGCAGGGATTCTTCTCGGCCTATCGCTACATCGCAGACGGCCGGCCCGACCTGGTGCTGATGCTCGGCGATTACATATATGAAGACGCCTGGGGCGAGCGGCGCGTGCGGCTGTTCGACACGCTGGAAGCGCACACGCTGACCGACTATCGCCACCGCTATACGCAGTACCGCACCGATCCGGATCTCCAGGCGGCGCACGCGGCCTGCCCCTGGCTCTCGATGTGGGACGATCACGAAGTTGACAACGATTACGCCGGTCTCACCGGCGAGAACGAACTGTGCGGCGGCGAAGCCGTCAGGGACTCGTTTCCGGCCCGGCGCGCGGCGGCCTATCAGGCCTTTTTCGAGCATATGCCCGTGCGCCCTTCGCGCCTCTTGCCCGGCATGGCGGCGCGGCTATATGGCACGGTCGACTGGGGGACGCTCGCGCGCTTCTATCTGCTCGACACGCGCCAGTACCGCTCCGTGCAGGTTTGCCAGAATCCGCCGACACCGCTGCGCTGCGACACCGATCGCGGCCGGAAGATTCTGTTCAGCGGCGCCGGCGGCGGCAGTTTCGTGAATCCGGACGAACCGGCTTGCAAGGCGGCGCTCGCCGACCCTGCGCGCACGATGCTGGGCGCCGAGCAGGAGCACTGGCTCGAAGCAGCGCTCGCCGACAGCCATGCAAGCTGGAACGTGCTGACGCAGAGCGTCATGTTCGTGACGATCATGGAGAGCTGGAACGAGTCACCACGGATCTTCACCGATGCCTGGGCCGGTTATGCACCGGCGCGCGACCGGCTACTGGCTTCACTCGCACGCCACAAGATCGCGAACCCGGTCGTGCTGACGGGCGACATTCATTCCTTCTGGGTCAACGAGGTCTCGAGCGCCGCCGGGCGGCCCGTCGGTGTGGAACTCGTGACCTCGTCGATCGCGACCTCGACCAGCGACAAGTCCGAGATGCTGCCGCTGAATCCACAGGTCCGTTTTCACGAGGGCCAGCACAGCGGTTACATC
>CAYZDW010000235.1:0-7573 GCA_964477175.1 uncultured Steroidobacteraceae bacterium
GACGTCATCGTGACCGGCGACAAGGCCCGCGCACAACTTCTCATGAATGACGGGGCACGCATCGCGCTCCGTTCCGGCACGCGCTACCGGGTCGACGCCTTCGGGCTGCCATCCGCAGTCGGATCTCCGACCCAGGCCACGACGACCGCGGCTGAGGGAATCTCAGTCGCGACCCTGCTGAAGGGCGGCTTCCGCAGCTCGACGGGAGCGATCGGCAAGGACGGCGCGGGGACCTACGAAGTCCGCGCGCCGATCGGGACGCTCGGCATCCGCGGCACGGATTACACCGCCGTCTGGTGCGAAGGAAACTGTGGCGACGCGCCGGGCTTGCAGCCGGGCGATGCCGTTCGCGACGGCATGTACCTGGCCGTCAGCGAGGGTTCCATCGTGTTCCGCTATGGCGGCCGGGAAGCGGTGGTCGAGACCGGCCAGGTGATCTTCATCGCGGCCGCCGATGCGGCGCCCGAGCCACTCGATCGCGTGCCTGCCTGGCTGCTCGAAGACGGCGCCGGTGGCCTCACGACCGGCGCAATTGACGGCAAGGAAGGCGCCAGCGCAGGGCTTCCGGACTTTGCGGATCGCCGCCAGCCTCGGCCCGACGACCACGCGACCGGATCGGAACCAGATCCCGACGACCCGAATGGCAAGGGCGTGGCACGGCCGATCACTGGGACGGTCGGCGGGCAGCAGAACGTCGACCTGACCAGTGGACAGCTGCCGCGCCAGTTGCCGGGCACCCCGGCGCCGAGCAACCCGACCCCCCCGCAGCAGTCCAGCGGGCCCGGAAACTAGGGCGGCCCCAAGGGGCATGAACCCCGGCCATCACCGGATCGCGATCGTCGGCGCCGGCCCGGGTGGCCTCAGTGCCGCGGCGCACGCCGCGGGCCTCGGCGTCGATCACCTGCTGCTCGAGGCGAGTCCCGCCCACGCCCATACGATCCAGCGCTACCAGAAGGGCAAGCACGTCATGGCGGAGCCGCCCGTGCTGCCGCTGCGCAGCGAGCTCGAGTTCGCGGCGGGCACGCGCGAGAGCGTGCTCGAGCGCTGGCATTCGGGTATCGACGCAAAAGGAGTCAGGATCCGCTACGGCTGCGAGGTCGTCGCGATCCGGCCCCTGCAACCAGGCTTCCGGCTCGAGCTGGCGGGCCAGGACGCGGTCACCGCGGACGCGGTGGTCTTCGCAATCGGCATGCAGGGAAACCTGCGGCGCCTGGAAGCGCCGGGCGCAGACCTGCCCTGTGTGCAGTACCAGCTCGATGATCCGGACGAATACCACGGCGAGGTGATCGTCGTGGTCGGCGCCGGCGACGCTGCGATCGAGAATGCCGTCGCGCTCTCCGCGCACAACGAGGTCGTGATCGTGAACCGCAGCGACGAGTTCACGCGCGTCAAGGACGGCAACCTCAAGCTGATCACGAAAGCGATCGACGCGGGACGGATCGGCTGTTACTACCGCAGCAACGTCGCAGCCGTCCTGGCCGCCCGCGCCAACGGCGGCCCGGCGCCGCGCCCCTACGTGCTCGTGCTCGACACCGCCGACGGCGAAGCGCGCATCGCCTGCGACCGCGTGATCGCGCGCATCGGGGCGACGCCGCCGCGCCGTTTCGTCGAGTCCTGTGGCATTGCCTTCCCGGGGCCCGACCCGATGGCCCTGCCGACCCTTACGGACCGCTACGAATCGAGCGTCAGCGGCCTCTACGTGATCGGTGCGCTCGGCGGATACCCGCTGATCAAGCAGGCGATGAACCAGGGCTACGAGGTCGTCGAGTACATCCTGGGCCGCGACATCCGGCCGGCCGACCATCCGCTGTTCGAGGAGAAATTCCGCGCGCTGCCATTCGGACTGGACGTGGACGCGACCCTGCACCTGATGCAGCAACGCGTACCGCTGTACCGCGAGATCAACCCGCTGCAATTCCGCGAGTTCATCCTGGGCAGTAACGTGGTACGACCCGAGCCGGGTTCGCCGGTGTTCCGTCGCAACGACTACACCGACACTTTCTTCGTCGTGCTCGACGGCACGGTCGACATCGAGCTGGGCGACGGGGATCTTTACCGCGTGACGTTGGGTCCGGGCCACTTCTTCGGCGAGATGAGCCTGCTGTCGGGCCGGCGCCGCTCCGCGACGGTCCATGCCGGCAGCGGATGCGTGCTCGTCGAGTCACCGCGCCGCGAGGTGCTGAAGCTGATCAACTCGGTGGACGCCGTGCGCCACCAGATCGATCGCCACTTCGTGATCCGCGCGATCCAGACCGCCTTCGCTCCGGGCGCGACGGACAAGGAACTCGAAGGCGTGGCGTCGGGCGCGCGCGTCAACGAATACAAGCCCGGCCAGGTGATCTTCGCCGAGGGCGACGATGCCGACACGCTGCACCTGATCCGCAGCGGCTCGGTCGCCGTATCGCACAACATCGGGGGCCGCGAGATCGTGACCTCCTACGTCGCGGCGGGCAACTACGTGGGCGAAATGGGACTCATGGGCCGCACGCGGCGGAGCGCCACGGTTCGCGCCAACGTCGCGACCGAGACGATCAGCCTCGCCGCCGGCGGCTTCGACGCGCTGCTCGAGCGCAATCCGGCGCTGCGCCAGAAGGTGCAGGCCTTGGTCCGCAAGCGCCTCGCGGAGAACGCGCGCCTCTCGGCCCAGCCGCAGACCGGCGATATCGTGTCCTTCCTTATGCAGCAGGGTCTCGGCGAGGCGACCGACGTGCTCTTGATCGACGAGAGCCTGTGCATCGGCTGCGACAACTGCGAGAAGGCCTGCGCCGAAACCCACGACGGCACCTCGCGCCTCGATCGCGAGGCCGGGCCGACCTTCGCAAGGCTCCATGTGCCGACCTCCTGCCGGCATTGCGAGGACCCGTACTGCATGACGGACTGCCCGCCGGACGCGATCCGGCGTGCGCCGAACGGCGAGGTCTACATCCGCGACAACTGCATCGGCTGCGGCAACTGCGAGAAGAATTGCCCCTACGGCGTGATCCAGATGGCGGCCGCGGCCGCGCCCAAGCCGGGCCTGCTGCCCTGGCTGATGTTCGGCGTCGGGCCGGGCCCCGGCGAGGACCCCGCGGCCCGCGGTCGCAAGGATGGGGGCCCCAAGATGGCGGTCAAGTGCGACATGTGCAAGGACCTTCCCGGCGGTCCCGCCTGTGTCAGGGCCTGTCCGACCGGCGCCGCCATACGCATCGGACCCGAGGGCTTCATCGACCTGGTCCGGCAGGCCGATCGCTGAAGCCGCGCCACGATGCACGAGTCGATACTCGCCTATCGCCGCATGCGCTATCTGTGGGTCGCCGCCGCAATCTCCGCGGCCGCGGTGACCGCCTACGCGCTACACCGGCCCGCGGAGCCGCCAAATGGCGGCACCTGGCTCGGCTACGCGCTGGGAATCGCCGCTACTTTGCTGATCGTCTGGCTGACTGCTTTCGGGATCCGCAAGCGCTCGTATTCGTCGACGCTCGGCAGCGTCCAGGGCTGGCTATCCGCGCACGTCTACCTGGGCGCCGCGCTCATCGTGATCGCGACGCTGCACGCCGGCATGCAGTTCGGCTGGAACGTGCATACCCTGGCCTACGCGCTGACCTGCCTCGTCGTCGCGAGTGGTTTCGTTGGAGTCTGGCTCTACCTGCGCTATCCGGAGCAGATGAGCAGGAACCGCGCGGCCCAGACGCGGGAGCAGATGCTCGCGGAACTTGCGGATCTCGACCGGTTGTGTGCCCGTCACGCTGATGCGCTTGGAGGTGAGTATCCCGACGTCATCATGAGCAGCCGCGACCGCACTTTGCTTGGAGGAAGTGCCCTGGCACTGCTGGCCGGCCGCGACCGGTCGCATGTCCTGCTGCCCACGCCCCGTGACGGCGGGCCCGGGCAACAGCGCGCGCTCCCGAATCCCTCGCAGGCGCGTCTGCTCGACTGGCTGGGCGGGCAGCTTTCGGAGAGCACCGAAGGAGAGCGCACGCGCCAGATTTACGAGCTCATGTCCCTGGTCGGCGCCCGCCGCGGCCTGCTCGACCGCCTGCGCAGGGATGCGCAGATCCGCGCCTGGCTCGAGGCCTGGCTCTACCTGCACGTTCCGGCGACTTTCGCGCTGCTCGCCGCGCTCGTCGCGCACATCGTTGTCGTGTTCCTGTACTGGTAGCGAAGGAACCCATGCGTGTCCTGATCCGTTTCCTGAGGCGAGGACAGGCCGGTGCCGTCGAGCACAAGGAGCGGCTGTTCGACGGCGAGGCCGTCACGCTCGGCCGGTCGACGGACCAGGTGCTGCACCTGAAGGACCGACGCGTCGCGCTCAAGCACGCGCGCATCTCGCTGCAGGGCGGCACGCCCGTGATATCGAGCAGGGCACCGGGCGGCATCGTCGTCAACGACGCGCTGTGCCGCGAGGCCTCCCTGCGGCCCGGCGACGTGATCCGCATCGGCGCGAACGTGCTCTCGGTGTTCGAGCCGCCACAGGGCGTCGATCTCGCCTTCGGCTTCGAGCTCGATCCGGAGGCCGCGGCGGGCGAGGCCGGCCTCGAGCCACATCTCCTCGATCTGGCGGCGATTGGCTGGCGCCGGCGGCCCTGGTCCTGGCTGTTGTTCGGCGCGGTGCTTCTGCTCGTTCTGCTGGTGCCCGCCGCCGGCGTGCTCGACGAAGGCACGCGCGATCGTCTGCGGGACGGACCCTGGCCGGACGACGGAATTTGGCTGAGTGGACCGCTCGCGAGCGTGCATCACAACACGAGCGAACGCTGCGAGACCTGCCACCAGACGCCGTTCACGAGAGTGCGCAACGACGCCTGCCTTCACTGCCATGCTGAGGTCGGCCGGCATTTCGCCGCATCCACCGGGATCGTCACCGAACTCGAGACCGCGCGCTGCGCAAGCTGCCACGCCGAGCACAACGAGCCCGAGACGCTCTTGCGCCGGGACGACGCGCTTTGCGCGCAGTGCCACACGGACATCGCAGGTATTGCCGGGCCGAAGACCACAACGCGGAACGTCATCGATTTCCACGACGATCACCCGGAGTTCCGGATCAGCCTGCTGACGCCGCCGGCCACAGATGAAGAGCGTCTTGCAGGAACCTGGCCCGTGCTTCGCCTTCAGGTCGACCGGCCCGGACTCGCCGAACGCTCGCGCCTGAAATTCCCGCACACGACACATCTGGATCCGGCCGGCATCGACGGCCCGGAAGGGCCGCGTGTGCTCGACTGTGGCGACTGCCATCGTCCGCAGGCCGACGGCCGGCGCATGCAGCCTGTGACGATGGAGCAACATTGCGCGAGCTGCCACCGGCTCGATTTCGACCCAGCGTTCCCGGACGCGACGGTGCCGCACGTCGAGGCACCGGTGGTGTTACGCCGACTCGTCGAGTACTACAGCCGCAGCTACCTCGAGAGGTACCCGGATCCGCGCGCGACCGCCGCGCCATCGCGCCGCATCGAGGTGCCCGGCCGTGCGCTCGACGCGCGCGAGCGTGAACGCCTGCTGCAGCTCGCGCGCGACAGGGCCTTCACGGTCGCCCGCGACCTGTTCGAGCGCCGGACCTGCATCGACTGTCACGAGATCCAGGGCACCGGCGACCCGCGAGACCCCTGGCGGGTGCTGCCGGCGCGTTTGACTACGGTATGGATGCCGGCGGCCCATTTCAGCCATGCGCGGCATGCGACCGCCCTTTCGTCCTGCGGCAAATGCCATGACGCGGCACGATCTGAGGTGGCCGCTGACGTGCTGATGCCTTCCATCGGCGTCTGCCACGAGTGCCATGGCAGCGGCGACCCACAACGGAATGCAGCCGGGCTCGTGCAGAGCGGCTGCACGATGTGCCACGGCTTCCATGACGCGGCACAGGGGCCATGGGCCGCGGCCACTACACGACGATGATGGGTGCATCGAAACGCGGGCTGCTGCACGGTGTCCTGCTCTTCCTCGCTGCCTGCGGCGGAGGTAGCAGCAATCCCTCGCCGCCGGGAGCCGTCGACCCGCCCCCTGCCGGCTGCGACGGGTCCTGCGCGGGGCCGGCAAGCCTCTTGTCGGCCACCAGCGTCGAGGGCCTGCTCGCAAGGGCCATCGCCGAGGCACAGGCCGCAGGCGCGAGCGCGACCATCGCGGTCGTGGATCGCGTCGGCAACGTGCTCGCGGTGTTCCGGATGAACGGAGCGGCCACCACGGTCACCGTGAGTTCCAACGGCGCGAGCGGCGGGCTCGAGGGCGTGAGCATCGTTCCTGACACGATGGCCGCGATCGCCAAGGCCGTCACGGCCGCCTTCCTTTCGAGCGAAGGCAACGCCTTCGGCACGCGCACCGCGAGCCAGATCGTGCAGGAACACTTCAACCCGGGGGAAGCCTCCGCACCTGCAGGACCGTTGTTCGGGGTTCAGTTCAGCCAACTGCCCTGCTCCGATCTGTCGCGCCGCTTCAACGGTGGAGCACCGGATGCCGGTCCCAAGCGCTCCCCGCTCGGCCTCGCGGCCGACGCCGGCGGGCTGCCGCTGTACCTTGCTGGAACACCCGTCGGCGGCATCGGCGTGATCGCCGACGGCGTCTATGGCCTCGACCCGAACCCGCTCGACATTGATGCGGATCTCGATGAGTTCATCGCGCTGGCCGGCAGCTTTGGCCTCGCGGCGCCGGACGACCGCCGCGCCGAGCGGATCACGGCCGATGGCAAGCTGCTGCGCCTCGCCGATGCGGCATTCTCCGACCTGCGCGCGAATCCATCCGCCGCGCCGTCGTTCGCTTCATTGAACGGCGTTGCAGGCGCGCTGGTCGCCGTACCCGGCTATTTCGCCGGAGCCGTGCTCGCAGGCACGGCCTTTGGCCAGCCGGCCTCCGGGATACGCGCCGATACGCTCGACTATCCCGGTCTCGACGCCTTCGTGCTGGTAGATACGGCCGATGTCGAACGATTCCGCCCGACCGCAGGCACCGAAGCCACCGGTGCACTCACCGCGATCGAGGTGCGCACGATCATCGCGGAGGCGCTCAGCCTGGCGCGGCGGGCCCGCGCGCAGATTCGCCGTCCGCTCGGCGGTCCTGCACGCGTGACGATATCGGTCGTTGACAGCAACGGTGTCGTGCTGGGCATCGCGCGCGGCCGCGACGCACCGGTGTTCGGCATCGACGTCTCGCTGCAGAAAGCGCGTACCGCGGCGTTTTTGACCTCGGCCGCCGCGGCGGCCGCGATTTCCGGTGTGCCGCCAGCGGTGTACCTCGATGGCGGACTGAGCGTGTTGCGCAGCGAGACACTTGCGCAATACGTCACCGACCTGCGTGCTTTCCTCGGCATCCCGAGCGCTCTGGCCGACGGAGCGATCGCGTTCAGCACGCGGGGGACCGGCAATCTCGCGCGGCCTTTCTACCCGGACGGCGTGGACTCGGCCCCGCAGGGGCCGCTCAGCAAGCCCGCGGGCGAATGGACACCGTTCTCCACTGGCCTGCAGCTCGACCTCGTCTACAACGCACTCATCCAGCATGTCGCCTTCGTGTCGGGCCTCGCACCGGACGCGCCGGTCGACTGCACGGGCGTCGGCGGGTTCGACACAGGTTTTGGTGTCGCCGGTGCCGTGCCGGCCGTCGCGAACGGGCTACA
>CAYZDW010000236.1:0-4085 GCA_964477175.1 uncultured Steroidobacteraceae bacterium
TTGAGGACGTTTCGGCCGTCAGTCAGCACCGGGTCGAACGAGAACGAGGTGGGCACGATGCCGTGTTCGGCTGCCAGGTCCATCCCTTCGATGAGCTGCCGGAAGGCCAACTCGGTGCCATTGAGACGGGATATATAGGCCTCGGCGTCCGATGCGTCGTCGATGCGGTGGATGTTCTGCAGGATCGTAGCCACGGAGGTGATAGGGTTGTTCTGCGTGGAAAAGGCGTAGTTATGGAAGCGCCAGGGGAAATTGCGAAGCGTGCGCTCCTGCAAGAACTCGAAGATCCGGTAGCTGACCTTTGCGGACTCGGACAGCGCGTCGTATTTGAATTCGCTGCGCAGCCGCGCGAGGTCCTGCTTCGTCAAGTCGTTTTGGCGTATCGCCTCGGCGTCGGACAAGTCGCCCCACTTGCCGTAGTCCGGGCCCTTGATGCCGAGTTGTGACTGGAAGATCGGGCTGTCCTTGAGATTGCGCTGGAAGACCACTTCGAAAAACCCGGCGAGGCGCTGGTCGACCGTCTGCGCCACCTGCTCCATCGGCTCGGCCGCGGCGGCTGGTTCGGTCTGCGCCGATGCTGGCGCGATCGCAAAAGCCAGCATGACGGCCGCGGCCATTGCCGGTCCGGGCAGAATCTTCCGAAACGCATTGATCATTGCAGTCGCTCCCTCGGAATTCGTCGCATTGTTGCCATGAATGCCGCAGTCTGCCCGCTCGCGTAGCGCCGTCTGTCGCGCACAGCTGGCGCTTCGTCGCACGTCACGCAGGCGGGTCATACATTGAAGCGGATGTACATGACGTCGCCCTCGCGGACGACGTAGTCCTTGCCTTCGAGCCGCAGCCTGCCGGCCTCGCGCGCGCCCGCCTCGCCCTTGCCGGCGACGTAGTCGTCGTAGGCGATCGTCTCGGCGCGGATGAAGCCGCGCTCGAAGTCGGTGTGGATCACGCTAGCGGCCTGCGGCGCGGTCGCGCCCCTGCGCACGGTCCAGGCGCGCACTTCCTTCGGGCCCGCCGTGAAGAAAGTCAGCAGTCCGAGCAGGCGGTAGCTCGCGCGGATGATCCGGTTGAGTCCCGGTTCCTCGAGCCCGAGGTCAGCGAGGAAAGCGCTGCGGTCGGCCGCGTCGAGCAGGGAGATTTCGGCCTCGATCGCCGCGCAGACCGGGACCAGTTCCGCGCCCTCGGTCTCTGCGATTCTGCGCAGAGCATTCAGGTGCGGGTTGTCGGTGAACCCGGACTCGTCAACGTTCGCGACATACATGACGGGCTTGGCCGTCAGGAGTTGCAGTTCGCGGACCCGCTCCCGCTCGAACGCATCGAGTTGCTGCGCGCGGATGGGCTCGCCCTGGTCGAGCCGCTCGCGAATGCGTCTCAGCGAATTGCGCCAGCGCAGCAGGTCCTTGTCATTGGCCTTGGCAGCCTTCTCGGCGCGCGCCAGCGCGCGGTCGACTGTTTCGAGGTCCGCGAGCGCGAGCTCGGTGTTGATGATCGCGACGTCGGAGACCGGATCGACGCGGCCGGAAACGTGGACGACGTCGTCGTCATCGAAGCAGCGCACGACGTGTGCGATAGCATCGACCTCGCGGATGTGCGACAGGAACTTGTTGCCGAGCCCCTCGCCCTCCGAGGCTCCGGCGACCAGGCCCGCGATGTCCACGAACTCGACCGTAGTCGGCAGGATTTTCTCAGGTCTGGCAATCGCGGCCAGCGCATCGAGCCGCGGATCCGGCACCGGCACGATCCCGATATTGGGATCGACCGTGCAGAACGGGTAATTCTCGGCCGCAATCTTTACGCGGGTCAGGGCATTGAAAAGCGTCGACTTGCCGACATTCGGCAGCCCGACGATGCCGCAGCGGATACCCATGATGTGTGTGTGGCGGCCGGCGTCAGCCGGGCGCTTCCTGCGCCGGCGGCTTCGCGTGTAGCCGGTTCATCATTTGTTCCGCGCCTTCGGTAAGGAGGCGCGGGAACTCGGCAACCGCCAACTCGATGGCCTCGTGGATCAGCCGCTCCTCGACCGCGGACGCGCGTTTGAGTACGTAATCGATCACGTCGTCGCGGTTCCCCGGGTGTCCGATGCCGATGCGCATGCGCCAGAAATCCTCGCCCACGTGGCTGATGACGTCCTTGAGCCCGTTATGGCCACCGGCCCCGCCACCTTGTTTCAGTCGCGCGATGCCCGGCGGCAGGTCCAGCTCGTCGTGCACGACCAGGACCTGTTCGCTCGGCAACTGCAGGTAGTCGCAGAAAGCCCGGATCGAAAGGCCACTGCGATTCATGTAGGCCATCGGCTTCAGCAGCCACAGCGCCACACCCGCGACCGTGACGCGGCCCGCATCGCCGTTGTATCGATGCTCGGGCTTCAGCCAGCCGTCGTGCCGGCGCGCCAGTTCATCGATGAACCAGAAGCCCGCATTGTGTCGCGTGGCCGCGTGCTCCGAGCCCGGATTGCCGAGCCCGACGACCAGCTGCAACGGCACTGCCATGAACTCGTCCTCGTCAAAGCGTTACTTCTTGCCGTCGCCCTTTTTGGCGTCCTTGCCTGCCTTCGCGCCCCTGGCGGCCGGCCCCTTGGCGTCGGCAGCGGGAGCGGCGCCTGCCGGCGCGGCACCTGGCGCGGCACCTGGCGCGGCACCCGGCGCGGCACCCGGCGCGATTCCCGGCACAGGCGTTGCGCCCGCAGCCACAGCCGCAGCTGCGGCTTCGTCGACGACCGGCGCCTCTTCCTCCTCGATACGCGGCGCGTGGATCGAGGCCACCGGCGCATCGCGACCGGCCAGCAACTCGACGAGATCGACACCCGTGGGCAGCTTGAGCCCGGACAGGTGAATGACATGGTTGATCTCGAGTTCCGAGACATCCACCTCGATGTATTCCGGCAGGTCCTTTGGCAGGCACAGCACCTCGATGTCGTTGCGGACATGCGAGAGAACGCCGCCCTGCGACTTGACGCCGATCGCCTCCGCGCCGCCCTTGAAGTGCAGCGGTACGATCATGCGGATCTTCTCTTCCTCCAGCACGCGCTGGAAATCGATGTGCATGATCTGGTTCTTGTAAGGATGGCGCTGCACGTCCTTTAGCACGGCCGCCTGCGCCTGGTCACCGACGCGCAGGCTCAGGATCGTCGAGTAGAAGCGCTCGTCGTCCATCAGCTGCGCGAGCTTGGTGTGATCCAGCATGAGCGCACGCGCGTCGTGCCGCCCGCCATAGAGAATCGCCGGGACCTTGCCGAGAAGACGCAGGCGGCGGCTCGCACCCTTGCCCTGATCCTCCCGGAACTCGGCGACTAGTTCGAAAGAAGTTTTCATGTCGATTTCACTCCCGATTCAGGGGATCGCCGGCCCGCGACCAGGCACCGGCATCCCGTTGTCGGCGCCGCCGGACCATCCGGCGACTGCCTTGCGGAGGGGTCGGACCCCTCCTAATCCACGTACAGCGAGCTGACGGATTCCTCGTCGCGAATCCGCCGCATCGTCTCGGCCAGCAACCCCGCGACCGTCATCACCCGGATGCGGCTGCAGGTCCGCGCGTCCGCGCGCAACGGGATCGTGTCGGTCACGACCAGCTCGTCGAGCGCCGAGGCCGCGATCCGTTCGACCGCCGACCCCGACAGCACCGGATGCGTGATGTAGGCCGTCACGCGCGTAGCACCTTCGTCCTTCAGCGCCTGCGCCGCCTGGCACAGCGTGCCGGCCGTGTCGACCAGGTCGTCGACCATCACACAGGACCTGCCGCGCACGTCGCCGATGATGTTCATCACCTGCGACTCGTTGGCGCGTGCCCGCCGCTTGTCGATGATCGCCAGGTCCGCATTGTCCAGACGCCTCGCCAGCGCCCTTGCACGCACCACGCCGCCGACATCCGGCGACACGACGATCATGTTCTCGTACTTCTGCTTCCAGACCTCGCCCAGCAGCACCGGCGAGGCATAGACGTTATCGACCGGCACGTCGAAAAAACCCTGGATCTGGTCCGCGTGCAGATCCACCGTCAGCACCCGATTCACGCCGGCACGACCGATCATGTCGGCGACCAGCTTCACCGTGATCGGCACCCGCGTCGCGCGCGGCCGCCGGTCCTGGCGC
>CAYZDW010000237.1:0-5169 GCA_964477175.1 uncultured Steroidobacteraceae bacterium
CGATCATGCGCAGGCGGCGCTCGGTGACCTGGTCTTCGTCGAAGTGCCGGAAGTTGGCCGGGTCCTGTCGGTGGGCGATGCCTGCGCCGTCGTCGAATCGGTCAAGGCCGCTTCGGATGTCTATAGTCCGCTGGGCGGCGAAGTGCTCGCGGGCAACGAACTGCTCGCGACGCGGCCGGAACTGATCAACCAGGATCCCTACGGCCAGGGCTGGATCCTTCGCCTGCGGCCGACCGGCAATGCGGGCGGCGCTGACCTCCTCGACGCTGCGGCCTACGCGGCAGAAGTCGCCTCGGCGAGCTGACGATGCCATACATCCCGCATACCGGCGACGACGTGTGCGCGATGCTCGACCGCATCGGCGTCAGGGGCATCGAGGACCTGTTCGACGAGATTCCGAAGGAGTTGCGCGTGGATTCGCTGCCGGGCGTGCCGGCGGCGCTGTCCGAGATGGAGGTGGCGCGACTGGTCGCCACGCGCGCAGCCGTGGACGGCAGGCCGCTCAATTTCATCGGCGCAGGTGCCTATGAGCACCACATTCCGGCGCCGGTATGGGCGCTCGCGACACGCGGCGAGATTTACAGTGCCTACACGCCGTACCAGGCCGAGGCCAGCCAGGGCACGCTGCAGATCATGTACGAGTTCCAGTCCATGATCGCCGGCCTGACGGCCATGGACGTTTCGAACGCTTCGCTTTACGACGGCGCCTCGGCGCTGGCCGAGGCCTGCCTGATGGCCGTGCGCGCGCACCGCCGTTCGAAGTCCGCGCGCATTCTGGTGCCGACCACCGTCAACCCGACCTGGCGGCGCGTTGCGAAGGTCATCACCGAAGGCCAGGGCCTCGTGCTCGAGGAATTGCCCTACTGCACGGAGCAGGGAACGACGATTCCGCAGGCGCTTGCCCGCTACGCCGGGCAGGACATCACGGCGCTCGTGATCCAGCAGCCGAATTTTTTCGGGCAGCTCGAGGATGTCAACGCGCTTTCGCGCTGGGCGCGCGCCAATGGCGCGCTCGTCGTCGCGGCCGTCAATCCGGTTTCTCTCGCGCTGCTCGCGCCGCCGGGCGAATGGGGCGATGGCGGCGCCGATATTGCCTGTGGCGAGGCCCAGCCCTTCGGCGTGCCGCTCTCTTCGGGCGGACCCTACGTCGGCTTCATGGCGACGCGCATGGAGCATGTCCGGCAGATGCCGGGACGCATCGCCGGACGGACCGTCGACCTCGACGGCAAGCCGGGCTTCACGCTGACGTTGCAGGCGCGCGAGCAGCACATCCGCCGCGGCAAGGCGACATCCAATATCTGCACGAATCAGGGGTTGCTGATGACCGCGGCCACGATTTACCTGGCGCTGCTCGGTCCCGTGGGCCTGGAACGGGTCGCGAGCGCCTGCGTCGCGCGCACGCGCGAACTGGTCGCTGCGCTCTCCGGCCTGCCGGGTGTGCGGGCCGCGTTCGCGGGGCCGCGCTTCCACGAAGCCGCGCTCGTGCTCGACCGGCCCGTCGCGCCGGTCCTCGAATCGCTCGCGGCGGAGGGCATCATCGGCGGTCACGACCTCGCGCGCGATTACCCGGAACTCGGGCCTGCACTCCTGGTCTGTGCGACGGAGACCCGGACCGGCGAAGACATCGAGGCCTACGCGCGGGCGCTCAATCGCGTGCTCGGCCGTGCGGCGGCGGCCTGAGGCGACCGGCGATGAAGCAGCACGAGCCGCTGATATTCGAACTGTCGCGCAGCGGGCGCGGGGCGACGGCCCAGTATCCGCCGGCCTCGCAGGCCGAAATCCCCCGCCCATTCCGGCGCCGCGCGAGGCCCATGCTGCCGGAGGTCTCCGAACTGCAGGCCGTGCGGCACTACACGCGGCTCTCGCAGATGAACTTCAGCATCGACACGCAGTTCTACCCGCTCGGGTCCTGTACGATGAAGTACAACCCCAAGGCCTGCAATTCGCTGGCGATGCTGCCCGAGTTCCTCGGCCGGCATCCGCTCGCGCCGGCAAGCACGGGCCAGGGCTTCATGGCCTGCATGTTCGAGCTGCAGGAAATGTTGCAAGCCGTGACCGGCATGGCCGGCGTGTCGCTGACGCCGATGGCCGGCGCGCAGGGCGAATTCGCCGGGGTTGCGATGATCCGGGCCTACCACCGCGCGCGCGGCGACCTGGCCCGCAACGAGATCATCGTGCCGGACGCGGCGCACGGGACCAACCCGGCGACGGCGACCATGTGCGGCATGAAGATCCGCGAGATCGCATCGCTCGGCAACGGCGACGTGGACCTCGCGGCGCTCGACTCCGCGTTGTCACCCGCAACCGCCGGCATGATGCTGACCAATCCGAGCACGCTCGGCGTGTTCGAGCGGCGCATCACGGAGATCGCGCGCAAGGTCCACGCCGCCGGCGGGCTGCTCTATTACGACGGCGCGAATCTCAACGCGATCCTCGGCAAGGTACGGCCCGGCGACATGGGCTTCGACGTGATCCACATGAACCTGCACAAGACTTTCTCGACGCCGCATGGCGGCGGTGGTCCGGGTTCAGGTGCGGTCGGCGTCGGCAAGCGGCTGCTGCCGTACATGCCGGTGCCGGTTGTCGGCCGCGACGGCGAGCGCTATCGCTGGCTCGACGAGCGTGACCTGCCCGAATCGATCGGCCGGCTGTCGGGGTTCATGGGCAATGCCGGTGTGCTGCTGCGCGCCTATGTCTACATGCGCATCCTGGGCGCCGAGGGCATGCGCCGGGTCGGGGAGTTCTCGGCGCTGAATGCGAACTACCTGCTCGCGCGCCTGCGCGAGGCGGGCTTCGACGCGGCCTATCCGGAACGCCGCGCGAGCCACGAGTTCATCATCACGCTGCGGCGCCAGGCCCGCGAGCTCGGCGTCACGGCGATGGATTTCGCCAAGCGCCTGCTCGACTATGGCTACCATGCGCCGACGACCTACTTTCCGTTGCTCGTGCCGGAATGCCTGCTGATCGAGCCGACCGAGACCGAGACGCGCGAGGAACTCGACGGCTTCGTCGACGCGCTGGCGGCGATCCTGCGCGAGGCCGAGACGGACGCCGCGATGGTCAAGGCCGCGCCCTATACTTTGCCGGTCCGGCGCCTTGACGACGTGCGCGCCGCGAAGCAGCTCGACGTGGCCTGGAAGCCGGCAGGCGCGTGAATACCCGGCCCGACAAGATGACCGGTCCGGCGCGCCTGGCGCGTGCCTTCGGCAGCACCTGGCGTGGTTTCGCGGCCGCTTGGCGCGAGGAGGAGGCATTCCGGCAGGAATGCCTGCTGGCGCTACTCGTCGTGCCGCTGGGACTGTGGCTGGGGGAGTCCGGTGTCGAGCGCGCGCTGCTGGTCGGACCGATGTTCATCGTGCTCACGGTCGAGCTCCTGAACAGCGCCGTCGAGGCGACGGTCGACCGGATCGGCGCCGAACGACACCCGCTGTCCGGCATCGCCAAGGAACTCGGTTCGGCGGCCGTGTTTGTCGCCTTCGCGCTGCTCGGGCTGACCTGGGCGCTCGTGCTGCTGGGAAGGATCTGATTCGGTCGTGAGGTTGCAATGGCGGCATTGATCTGCGGTTCGCTGGCCTACGACACGGTGATGGTCTTTCCGGGCCGATTCCGGGAACAGATCTTGCCCGACAAAATCCACATGTTGAACGTGTCGTTCATGGTGCCGACGCTGCGCCGTTATTTCGGCGGCTGTGCCGGCAACATCGCCGACAACCTGACACTGCTGGGTGCCGAGGGGCATGCGATGGGCGCGGTTGGCCATGACTTCCGCCCCTACCAGGAGTGGCTGGATTTCAACGGCATGTCTTCGCGTTACGTGCGCGTGATCGAGAACGAGTACACGGCCCAGGCCTACATCACGACCGATCTCGACGACAACCAGATCACGGCATTTCATCCCGGCGCGATGAATCATTCCCATCTGCTGGAAGTGCCGGGCGATGCTGGCATCACGATCGGTATCCTGGCGCCGGACGGGCGTGAGGGCATGATCGTCCACGCCGCGCAATTTGCGCGCGCCGGGATACCGTTCGTGTTCGACCCCGGCCAGGCGCTGCCGCTGTTCGGCGGCCAGGATCTCGAAGCCTTCATCGATCAGGCGGTCTGGGTCACGGTCAACGACTACGAGGCGCAGCTGCTGCAGGAGCGCACCGGGCTGTCGATCAGGGATCTGGCTGCGCGTGTCAAGGCCTATGTGATCACGCGCGGCGCCGAGGGCTCGCTCATTCATTCCGGTGGCCGGACCATCGAGGTGCCGGTCGTGCGCGCGGTGCAGGTCGTCGACCCGACCGGTTGCGGTGACGCTTATCGGGCTGGCCTGCTGTATGGCCTGATGCGCGGCATCGACTGGGAGACGACCGGCCGGATCGCTTCGCTGATGGGATCGATCAAGATCGCGAGCGTCGGCACGCAGCACCACCAACTCGCCCCGGGCGAATTCAATGAGCGATTCCATGCGGTATTCCAGTACCGGCTGGACTGAACACCCGATGCGGCGCCTGCTGCTGCTGGCCGCGATGGCCCTGTTGCCGTGCGCGGCCGGGGCGCAGGAGGCCTCGGCAGGCTGGACGCGCACGCTCGAACGGATCTCGACCGGCGTCGTCGCGATCCAGATCGACGCGACGCGCGCTTTCGACACCGAATGGAACGCCTCTTCGCAGGCCACCGGCTTCGTCGTCGACGCCAAGCGAGGCCTGATCCTGACCAATCGCCACGTCGTGACGTCCGGCCCGGTGACTGCCCAGGCGACATTCATCAACCGCGAGGAAGTCGACTTGCAACCGGTCTATCGCGACCCGGTGCACGATTTCGGCATCTACCGCTACGATCCGTCGAAGCTCAGGTTCATCGAGCCGGCCGAGCTGCCGCTGTACCCGGTCGGCGCGCAGGTGGGCGTCGAGATCCGAGTGGTCGGCAACGACGCGGGCGAGCAGCTTTCGATCCTGGCCGGCACGCTCGCGCGCCTCGACCGCGAGGCGCCGGATTACGGCATCGGCAAGTACAACGACTTCAACACCTTTTACTATCAGGCGGCTTCCGGCACCTCGGGCGGCTCGTCGGGTTCGCCCGTCATCGACATCCAGGGCCGCGTGCTGGCGCTGATTGCCGGTGGATCGACGGGGGCTTCGTCGAGCTTCTACCTGCCGCTGCCGCGCATAGTGCACTCGCTCG